>CABYSP010000041.1 GCA_902521675.1 uncultured Pelagibacteraceae bacterium | reverse complement strand
CAACACTTAACACTCCAAGAAATATTGCACCGAAACCAGTAGGTGTTAGATAAACCTTATAACATTCTTCAATCTTTCTTAAAATTTGTTGTAATGCATATGTTGTGGATGTTCCCTGTCGACCATAATCAAAATTTCCACTTACTGGATCTTTCAAATATTTATTCTGAGTTTTTTTAATATCCTGCATAGATTTAAAAATAATAGTAGAAGCTCTAACCACAGGAGGATTTACTGACTGATTATGAAAATCTTTAGCTGTATGTTTCAGGAAAGTCTTGAAGGAATTACCCATAATAAATTTGATATGTTATTAAGACAATGCTATATCCCATGAAAAACGTCAATAAAATTAAAATAGGACTAAATGAGTTACCCAAAGAAACATAGAGGCCGAAGAAAACAAGGGTCTAAAAAAAGAAGAGCTAAAAGAAAAAATAAGAAGAAATAATTCTTCTGCTATTCTTTAATCCAACCACCACCAAGCACTTTGTGGCCAAACTGGTTTTTACGATAAAAAACACATGCCTGACCAGGTGAAATGCCATCTTCAGGAATTACTAAATTAACTTTAGCATTATTGTTATCTATAAGATCAACTTTTGCTTCTAGAAGACTACCAGTAGATCTTACTTTAACAAATAAATGTTGATCTAAATCCTCTTTGTTAGTTAATAAGTTTATTTCCTTTAAAGAAATTGTTTTTTTTCCAAGTTTTTCTTTAGGTCCAACTATTATTTCATTTTTATCTGAATTTATCTTCAACACATAAAGTGCTTCTTTATCTGAAACTTTAATTCCCTTTCTTTGACCAATTGTAAAATTAATAATTCCATCATGGACACCAATTACTTCACCGTCTAAATTTTTTATATTTCCTTTCTGAAAGGAGTCTGGTCTGAACTTTTGTATTACTGAAGCATAATCACCATTTGGCACAAAACAGATGTCTTGGCTATCGGGTTTATCAGCAACGTTTAAATTTAGATTTTTTGCAATTTCTCTAGTTTTGTCTTTTAACATTCCACCTAAGGGAAATCTTAAATAATCTAATTGTTCTCTAGTTGTGTTAAATAAAAAATAACTTTGGTCCCTATTTTCATCTATTGCTCTATACATGTTTGTAGTTTTATTTTCTGTAATACTTTTTACATAATGACCGGTAACTAATGCATCAGCTTTGAGTTCTTTTGAAACTTCAAATAAATCTTTAAATTTAACAGTTTGGTTACATTGAACACATGGAATTGGAGTTTCACCTTTTAAATAACTCTCAACGAAATTGTCTATAACTCCTTGTTTAAACTTGTCTTGATAATATAAAATTTTATGCTCTATATCTAACTTATGTGCAACACGTTTAGCGTCCATTATATCTTGACCTGAACAACATTGTTTTGATACAGCTACCTCTTTGCCATCATCATAAAGTTTTAGTGTTATACCAATTACATTGTAACCTTCTTTTTTTCATGATACCTGCTACAGTCGAAGAATCTACTCCACCCGACATTGCGACAACTACTGTGGTATCTGAGGGTTTTTTATCTAATCCGATAGAATTTAAATCTTTATTCATAATGTGGTATTTATACTTATTTACAATATAAGTTAAATTAAATGATTTTAGATTATGAACCAGGTGACAAAGTCACTAATCCTAAAAAAAAAGAATGGGGAATTGGGCAGGTACAATCTATAATTAAAGATAAAGTGACAGTTAATTTTGAAAATGTTGGAAAAAAAGTAATTAACGCAAAAAATGTTGAGTTAAAAAAACTAGGAAAATGAAGGTAAACTTAAAAGAGATTGTTGAAAGTTTAATTGAAACTTTTTTACAGGCTGGAGATTTAGCTATTCAACTAAGAGAAAAGGGTTTAGTGAAAAAAATAAAATCAGACAATACTCCAGTTAGTAATGGTGATTTGGAGGTAAATAAATTTATATCAAAAAAAATTTCTGAAGTTACTCCTAGTTTACCTATTATTTCAGAAGAGACCTCTGAAAATAAAGATAGACAAAATTTAAAGGATTTCTGGCTTGTTGATCCTATTGATGGAACTTATGATTATATCAATAATTTAGAAGAATTTACCATTAATGCTGGTTTGATAATCAATAACAAACCTGTTGCAGGATTAATAAATGCTCCAGCAAAAAAAAGAATGTTTTATTCTTATAAAAAAGGTAGTGCTTATGAGTTTAGCAATGGTAAAAAAATAAACTTAAGTAATTTACCTGCTAAGAAAACAGAAAACTTAAAATTTATTTCATACTCAACTAAAATAAAGCCTGAAATTCAAAAAATTTATGATGATTTGGGGGTAAAAGAAAATACTAGAATGAAAAGTTCTTTAAAATTCTGTGTGGTTGCTGCTGGTGAATACGATGGTTATGTTGCTGAACCGAGAGCATATGAATGGGATATAGCAGCTGGTCATGCAATTTTAGAACATGCAGGAGGAAATGTAACTGATTTTAAAGGAAA
>CABYSP010000040.1 GCA_902521675.1 uncultured Pelagibacteraceae bacterium | reverse complement strand
TTGCTTGATTAAATGTTTTTGCAATTCCACTCTCTGCCTGTTTTAGTTTTAATTTATTTAATAAACTTCTAAATCGGTCTCTATCCTCTGCTAAATCAATAGAAGTATATTGTGTTCCTAAAATTGGAAGTTTGTTGTCATGTAAAAATTTAGCAAGTTTAATTGGAGTTTGACCACCAAATTGAGCTATCACTCCTATTAGGTTTCCTTTTTCTTGTTCTTTTTTAATTATGTTAAAAACATATTCCTCTTTTAAAGGTTCAAAGTATAATCGATCACTCGTATCATAGTCTGTTGATACTGTTTCAGGGTTACAATTAACCATTATAGTCTCAAAACCTGCGTCTTTTAATGAAAAACTTGCCTGGCAACAGCAATAATCAAACTCAATTCCTTGACCAATTCTATTTGGTCCTCCTCCAAGAATAATTATTTTTTTCCTATTAGATGGATAAGCTTCACATTCCGAGTTGATTGAAAAATTTCTTTGATAAGTAGAGTACATATATGGAGTAAAAGATTTGAATTCAGCCGCACAAGTATCTACTTTTTTATAAACTGGAAGAATTTTAAGTGCTGATCTTTTTCTTCTAACAATTTCTTCAGAAGTTTTAGTCAACTCTGAAAGTTTTTTATCTGAAAATCCTATCGATTTTATTCTATTAAATTCTGAAAAATCCTTAGGAAGTCCTTTAGTTTTTAACTGTGTTTCATAATCAACTATCTCTTTAATTTGTTCTAAAAACCATGGATCAATTTTAGATAAATTATATATTCTCTTTAAGTCTATTTTTTTTCTAATTGCTTCAGCGATTAGTAATATCTTATTTGGAATAGTTTCTTTAAGTTTCTTTTCAATTTGCTTTTTATTTAAATCAAAAATTCTGTCTAAACCTGAAAAACCAGTTTCAAGGGATACCAAAGCCTTTTGTAAAGATTCTTTAAAGTTTCTTCCAATAGCCATTGCCTCACCTACTGATTTCATTGATGTCCCTAAAGTTGCAGGAGAAGTTGAAAATTTTTCAAATGTAAATCTTGGAATTTTAGTTACAACATAATCTATACTTGGTTCAAATGATGCGGGTGTAACTTTAGTTATTTCATTTTTTAATTCATCCAGAGTGTAGCCAACTGCTAACTTTGAGGCCACTTTTGCAATAGGAAATCCAGTTGCTTTTGATGCAAGTGCTGATGATCTTGATACACGTGGATTCATTTCAATGACAACCATTCGACCATTTTTAGGATTTATAGCAAACTGAACATTTGATCCTCCAGTTTCAACTCCAATTTTTCTCAAACATGCAATTGATGCATTTCTCATTACCTGGTATTCTTTATCTGTTAAGGTAAGAGCAGGCGCAATTGTTACTGAGTCACCTGTATGGATTCCCATTGGATCTATATTTTCGATTGAGCAAATGATGATACAGTTATCTTTCTTATCTCTTACAACTTCCATTTCAAATTCTTTCCAGCCTTCCAAACATTCCTCTACAAGAACTTGGCTTACTGGAGATTCATGCAATCCATTTTTAACAATCTTAAAATAATCTTTTCTAGTTTTAGCTATTCCTCCACCAAGTCCGCCAAGTGTAAAGGCAGGCCTTATGATTGTTGGTAATCCAATTTTTTTTAATACTTTTGATGCTTGATTATTATTATTTACGATTTCAGATTTTGGTAAATCTAAACCAATATCAATCATATTTTTTCTAAATTTCTTTCTGTCCTCGGCATTAGAGATTGCTTTAGAATTTGCTCCTATCAATTCAATTTTGTATTTTTTTAAAATTCCTTTTTTTTCTGCTTCCATCGCAAGGTTAAGCGCGGTTTGACCACCCATTGTCGGTAAAATTGCATCTGGTTTTTCTTTCTTGAGAATTTTTTCTAATACATCAAGTGTAATGGGCTCAATATAAGTTTTATCTGCAACATCTGGATCAGTCATAATTGTTGCTGGATTTGAATTTATTAAGACTACTTTATAACCCTCATCTTTTAGAGCTTTACATGCTTGAGTACCTGAATAGTCAAATTCACATGCTTGTCCTATAATTATTGGACCAGCTCCTACAACTAATATTTTTTTAAGATCTTTTCTTTTTGGCATTTTTTTTCATGTTGTTAATAAATTCTTGAAACAAATAAACACTATCTTGAGGTCCTGGATTAGACTCTGGATGATATTGAACTGAAAAGACTGGTTTATTTTTTAGTTTGATACCTTCAATACTATTATCAAATAAAGATTTATGTGTGACCTCAATATTTTTTGGTAATGTTTCTTTAACTACTTCAAATCCATGGTTTTGACTCGTTATCTCAACATTATCATGAATTAAATTTTTAACGGGGTGATTTGCTCCTCTATGACCAAGCTTCATTTTTTTTGTCTTGCCCCCTAATGCCAATGCTAAAATTTGATGACCCAAACAAATACCAAATATTGGCAAATTATTTTTAATTAGATCTTTAATAATTTCTATAGCATATTTCCCTGTTGCAGCTGGATCACCAGGACCATTTGATAAAAATATTCCATTTGGTTTTAAAGCTAAAATTGTGTGTGCACTAGTTTTACAGGAGACAACTGTAACTTTACAGTTAAAGTCAGAGAAATATCTTAAGATGTTTTTTTTAATTCCATAATCTATTGCAACAACATGAAATGAGTTCTTATTATTTTTTTTATATCCATGTTCTTTTTTCCAGGTTTTAAGACCTTTCCAAATATAATTTTTCTCAGTTGAAACTACTTCTGCAAGATCAAGATTTTTTA
>CABYSP010000039.1 GCA_902521675.1 uncultured Pelagibacteraceae bacterium | reverse complement strand
TATATTTTTTGAATTTCCAATTAAAATTTTTTATTTTTTTATTCTGAAAAATTACGTGAAAATTAATTTTATGTTTTTTTAAACTTTTATAAAATTCAAATTGATACGAAGACGGCGAATTTATATAAAATAAAATTTTCATTGAATATTAATTAAATTAATTTAAATATAGCTTTGATTATTCTAACGATAAAATTTAATGAAAACAATTATAATTGAATCGATTTGGCCAAGCCCACATTTAGAAACTGCTGGAGAGATCGCCTTGAACTTAAAAGAAAGAAAAAAAAGTATTTTTTTCGTATGGGTTGGGTCAGACAAATTTTGGCATGAATGGAGAATTTCAAAATTTTTAAAGATCTTAGGATGTGATCCAAAGAAAAAAGTTGATAAATTTATAAAGATTTTAAAAAAAAAAAAAATAATTGTCTTAAATGCTAACTATAATTACAAAACTTTTGATATAAAGAAATGGGCTTTCAGATTTAATGGAGACATTAATGATCTTAAAAAGTATTGCTATAAAAATTTACCATTAGGAATGGGTGCCGCTTCATCTTTAATAAGTTTTTACAACAATAAAAATCCAAATTTAAATATAATAAAAAATAAAGTAAGAGAACTTCTTTGTACTAGTGCACTAATTTATGAAAAAAGTAGATATATCATTTTGAAACATAAGCCAGATAGGATAATTACTTTTAATAATAGGTTTGCGTCTTCTCTTCCAATAATTTTAGCTGCTGAACAAATGAACATCAAAATATTAAGACATGATAGAGGGTCTAATTTTAAAAAGTATTCTTTATTTGATTTCGATATTAATGATCCTCGTAACTTCAAAAATATTCAAAAAAGCTGGAAAAATAATAAAAATAAAAATAAATTTAAAATTGCAAATAATTTTTTTAAAAAAAAATTTAACAAAACTTTTAGAGATGAGGTAAATAAAAATTTTACCAACAATCAAATAAAGAATTTATTACCTAAACTTCCAAAAGAAAAAAAAATAATTACTTATTATACCTCCACTGAGTATGAGCAAGAGGCCTATTTAAAATTAAAATATAAACAACTTGAGGTTTTTAAAAATTTTTATGCGTGCGTTAAGAAACTTAAGAATGTGCATCTAGTAATAAGAGTTCATCCGTCTTTATCAAAAAAAAATGATTCAAGTTGGAAGCAGTTTGAGGGAAAAAATGTTACTTTAGTAAGTTCTGTATCTAGTGTAGATACCTATGCTCTTATGAGAAAATCTGACTTAGTTTGCGGATATTCATCCAGAATAGTTTTAGAATCTGCATACTTAAATATACCAACTATATCATTTAAAGATTTTGGTTGGCCTAAAAAATTAGGCATTCTGTATGGAGAAAAAAATAAGCAGATTAAGAAAAATTTACAAAAAGCTTTAGAAAAAAAAATAAAGTTTGATATTCAAAAAATATTATCTGTAAGTTATTTTTATTCAACTTATGGTATTAAATATAAATATTATAAAAGCAAAACAATCAACAAAGGTAAATTTCTTGGTGAAGAATTGGAATGGAAGTCTAATAGTTTTAAGATCCTAGAAAATTTTGGTTTAAAAAAATTATATTTTTATATTAAAAATATCTATAATCATCTAATTACCTCATAAAATGTTAAATCAATTTAAATTGAATTTCTTTTTTTTTGTTTAAAGAAACTTCTGTAAGTTTTGGCTGTGGAAGAATAAATTTTGTTCCTTTTTTAATAATTCATATTCTCTATTAATGAAAGACCGTAAAAAAAACCAAGGTAATATAAATAAATATTCTGGGTTGAGTTTTCTAGCTTTACTTTCTGAAATAATTTTTATAGATGTACCTGGAGTATAAAGACCAAATTTACCTGGACTTCTCTCTGCAATATATTTAATTGATGTTGAGTTTAGATTATAATACTGCAAAAGGACATTTCCCTTTGTGCTAGCACCATATCCTATAACACTTTTTGATCTAATTTTTTTACTCATGAACCACTTCAATGTTTTATTTTTTAAATTTTTTACTCTTTTTGTAAAATCTATATAATACTTTATTTCATTAAATTTATTTTGTTTCTCATAATTTATTATTGAATCTATATTTTGCTTGCCTATAAAAATTTTATTAGAAGGAAAGAATATATTTAATTCTTTTTTTGTTTTTTTTGTAAATATAACTCTAATACTTGAGCCGTTACTGTCATTAAGTTTTACATCAATTATTTGTAAATTAGCTTTTTCAATTACTTTTTTTAAAGTCTCAAATGTATAATAAAAAATATGCTCATGACTAATTACTCCAAATTCGTTTAATTTTAACATTAATGGAGTGTAACTAATTTGTAATATACCTATGCCACCATCAATTAATAAATTACTTATTCCTTTTAAAAAATTAAGTGGATTATCGGAGTCATAAAACATGGCAATTACAGTAATGATTTTAAACTTTTTGTTAAATTTTCTGCTAAAAGTTTTTTTATCAAAAAATTTATTTATTAGTTTGATATTCTTTTTATATTTTTTTGATTTTCTAGCCACATCAGAAGGATCTACACCATAACAATTTATATCTTTAGAATAATTTTCAAGTAAAGTTCCATCATTACTTGCAATATCAAGAACAAAATCGTTTTTTTTCAATTGAACATATTCTTTTGCATTATCAACGATAGAAGAAAGTTCTTTTATCATTATTTCATTTATACCTGAAATATACCAATATTTTTCATACATTTTTTTTTTGAGAATATGTTTCAAATAGCTGTACAGTTTTACAATTTATACAAATACCGAGTTTTAAACTTGCTTTATCCACTTCCTTTGAATTTTCTACTGTTTTTGTAAAATGGGAAACATGTTGATTTCCAAAATCAATTACAAATTTAAGTT
>CABYSP010000038.1 GCA_902521675.1 uncultured Pelagibacteraceae bacterium | reverse complement strand
AAAAAAATATAGATTAATTGATGGAATTTTATCTATTAAAGTAAATAATTTAGAAACAAAAAAAGTAACTGAATTTTATAAACAGACTCCTTTCCCAAATTATAAAAAAAATGACAACAAAAATACTATTCAAGAAAAAGGAAATAAAACTTTCTAGCAACACAATTTAAAAAATTTATTGGATATAATAAAGATATACTGGAAGTAGGGTGTGGCACAGGTCAATTAGCAATTTATTTTTCAATAGGTACAAATAATAAAGTAGTGGCTTTTGATCCTACAATTCATTCTTTACAATTAGGTAAAGATTTTGCAGTAAATAATAATGTTTCAAATATTACTTTTGTAAATGCAGATATATTTGATGATGTTCTAGAGGATAACTATTTTGATTTTATTTGGTGTAATGGAGTTCTGCATCATACAAAAGATCCATATGGCGCTTTTAAAATTTTAGTTAAGTCTTTAAAACCTAATGGATATATATTAATTGGATTATATAATAAATATGGTCGATTAAGAACTCTTATTAGAAGATATATATTCAAATTTTTTGGAAAAAAAATAATTAAAATTATAGACCCAACTTTAAAAAATTTAAAACTAGATGAAGAAGAAATAGACGCTTGGATAAGGGATCAGTATATGCATCCAATTGAAAGTTTACACACATTAGACGAGGTATTAAATTGGTGTAAATATAATAATATTGAATATATTAGCTCAATTCCATCAAGTGATTTTGATTATAACTATCAAAATATTTTTGAAAAGAAATCAGCTGGATCCTTTTTTTCAAGATTTATTAGTCAAATTTCAATGATTTTTAATTCTTTAGGATCTGATGGTGGATTGTTTGTTGTTATTGGTAAAAAACAAAAAAATTGAAAATAGTAAAATTTCAAATAAAAGACTTTTATGAGTTTTATTAAAGAATTCTTTAAATTTTTAATTATTAGAAAAAAGTATTGGTTAATTCCTATATTAATTTTTTTACTAATTTTTGGTGGATTTTTGGTGGTTACGCAGGGTACAGCTGTAGCACCCTTTATTTATACAATTTTCTAAAATGAAATATATTTTAGGTATATCTGCATTCTATCACGATAGTGCAGCTGCACTTATAAGGGATGGAGAAATAATTTCTGCAGCACAAGAGGAAAGGTTTACAAGAAAGAAACATGATTCTTCTTATCCATTTAATGCTATTGAATTTGTTTTAAATCACTCCAAGCTAACATTAGCTGATGTGAGTAGTATCGTTTTTTATGAGAAACCATTCTTAAAATTTGAGAGATTACTTGAAACTTATGTGGCTTTTGCACCAAAAGGATTTAAATCTTTTTCTAGAGCAATGCCTATTTGGTTAAAGGAAAAACTTTTTCAAAAAAAATTGCTATTTGATTATTTAAAAAAACACGATCAAAATTTTAATGATGAAAAAAAAATATTATTTTCTGAACACCATTTAAGTCACGCGGCAAGTGCCTTTTATCCTTCACCATTTAAAGAAGCTATAGTCTTAACAGCTGATGGTGTTGGTGAATGGGCTACTACAACAGTTGCTATAGGAAAAGATAATAAACTAGATATTAAAAAAGAATTACATTTTCCTCATTCACTTGGATTACTTTACTCTGCTTTTACATATTATACAGGTTTTAAAGTAAATAGTGGAGAATATAAACTTATGGGATTAGCACCTTATGGAAAACCTAAATATGTAGACATAATATTAAAATATTTAATTGATCTAAAAGATGATGGAACTTTTATGCTAAACCAAGAGTATTTTGATTATTCAACTGGTCTGACTATGACAAATAAAAAATTTGATGATTTGTTTGGTGCAAAACCACGAAAACCAAATTTAGATAAAATTTCTCAATTTCATATGGATATTGCTTCTTCTATTCAAAATGTTACAGAACAAATTATGTTAAAATTAGTTAGATCATTAAGAAAAGAATATGGAATATCAAATTTATGTTTAGCTGGTGGAGTTGCTTTAAATTGTGTTGCTAATGGCAAAATACTTGATGAAAAAATTTATGAAAACATATGGGTACAGCCAGCAGCTGGGGATGCTGGTGGTGCATTAGGAGCCGCACTAGCATATTGGCATATAGATTTAAACAACAAAAGGCAAAATATAAAAGAAGATAATATGATGGGATCTTATTTAGGCAATGAATTTTCACAGAATGAAATCCAAAAAATATTTGATGATATCGGGGCTGATTATAAAATTTACAATGATGAAGATTTAATCTCTAAAACTGCAACTGACTTATCTAACGGTAAAGCAGTTGGATGGTTTCAGGGTAGAATGGAGTTTGGCCCAAGAGCATTAGGTAACAGATCTATATTAGCTGACCCAAGATCATCTGAAATGCAAAAGAACTTAAATATAAAAATAAAATATCGTGAAAGTTTTAGACCTTTTGCACCTTCAGTTTTAAAAGAGGATTTAGTTTCGTGGTTTGAAATGAATATAGATAGTCCTTATATGTTGTTTGTAGCGAATATAAAAAAAGAAAAAATTTTACAATTAAGCGAAGATGAAAAAAAAAAATTTGGTTTAGATCTTTTAAATATAAAAAAATCAATTATTCCAGCTGTTACGCACGTGGATTATTCTGCAAGAATACAGACAGTCACTGAAAAATTAAATAAAAAATATTTCCTATTATTAAAAAAATTTAAAGAAATTACAAATTGTCCTGTATTGGTAAATACATCTTTTAATATAAGAGGAGAACCAATAGTAAGCAGTCCAGAGGACGCCTATAGGTGTTTCATGGGCACTGAGTTAGACATATTGGTTGTGGGAAATTGTTACATTGAAAAAATCAATCAAGATACTAATTTGATAAATAATTATAAAAATGAATTTGAGTTAGATTAGTAATGAATAATTTTTTTAGCAAAGAAACACAACTTGTGAAATTTCCTTTTTTTTTGCCATTAATCTATGGAACAATTCTTTATCTTTTTCCACAATTTGAAACACAATTGATATTTATCACAATTTTGATTTTAGCAGAAACTCACTTTGGTGCTACTTGGCCATTTTTTTTAAATAGGTTGAATTTTGATTATATAAAAGAAAACAAAATTAATTTAATTTTTTTGCCTATTTTGATTACAATATTTTGTGTTTTAGGTTTTTTTTATTTTAAGGAATTTTTTCTATTAATATTTTTTGCTTCAAATATTT
>CABYSP010000037.1 GCA_902521675.1 uncultured Pelagibacteraceae bacterium | reverse complement strand
TGTATCAAATGGAATACCATTTTTATTACACGTTATGTTGGCTCTAGACAAACTCTCTGCCGCAAGATTTCCTTTTACATTGTAAGGTCTCAAATCAACTAACATCAAATGTGTATCTGTTCCATCTGAATAAATTTTAAATCCATTATTTTTTAAAGTTTCTGCTAACATTTTTGCGTTTGCTAAGACACATTTAATGTAATCTTGAAATTCTGGTTGTAGCGCTTCAAGAAAGCCAGCTGCTTTTGCAGCAATAATATGCATTAAAGGACCTCCCTGGTAACCAGGAAAAACAGCTGTATTAAATTTTTTAGCAAGTTCTTCATGATTAGTTAAAATTATTCCTCCTCTTGCACTTCTAAATACCTTATGGGTTGTTGAGGTAACAACATGAGCATAATCACATGGATTAGGGTACCCTTTACCAGCAACTAATCCTGAGAAATGAGCCATATCAACCATTAAGTATGCCCCAACTTTATCAGCAATCTCTCTGAATCTTTTAAAGTCTATCACTCTAGAATAAGCACTTCCACCCGCAATGATTAGTTTAGGTTTATGTTCTAATGCAAGTTTTTCGACATTATCATAATCTATCAACTCAGATTCTTTGTCTACATCATATCCTATAGCGTTAAACCACTTACCAGACATTGAAATTTTTAATCCATGAGTAATATGACCACCAGAATTTAAACTCATACCCATAAATGTATCACCTGGACTTAACAAAGCTAAAAATACAGCTCCATTAGCTTGTGCACCTGAGTGGGGTTGTGCATTTGCAAATTTACAATTAAATAGTTTTTTTAATCTTTCAATGGCAAGGTTTTCTGCTACATCAACGTGCTCACAGCCATTATAATATCTTTTGCCAGGATAACCTTCGGCATATTTGTTGGTTAAGACCGATCCTTGTGCCTCTAGGACTGCTTGTGAGACTATATTTTCAGAAGCAATTAACTCAATATGTTGTTGTTGTCTTATTAATTCATCTTTAATAGCTTTATAAAGTTCTGGATCCTTTAAAGATAAACTATCCTCAAAAAAACTTTTATAACTATCGTTTAAATAACTTTTTTCGCTCGACATAATTATATTTTCTTAACCCTTTTCAAGTGTCTGCCACCATCAAATTTTGTATTTAAAAAAACACTTACAAATTTTATAGCATTTTTTTTGGTTATCAACCTTGACCCTAATGTAATGATGTTTGCATCGTTATGCAATCTTGATAATTTTGTTGATTTTAGATTAAAACATTGTGCTGCGCGAATATTTTTATGCTTATTTGCCGCAATATTCATACCAGTCCCAGATCCACACACTAAAATGCCAACATGGCTCTTATTGAGTTTAACTCTTTTAGCAACTTTATGAGCATAGTCGGGATAATCAACGTTGCTATCATTTTTAGGACCAAGATCCTCAAATTTTATTTTTTTATTTGTTAAGTAATCTTTGATTAGTTCTTTCAATTTAAATCCAGCATGATCTGACGAAATAAATATTTTTTTCAAATTAACTAAATTTATAATCTAAAACACACGCAACTAAATGTATTCTATTCTCTTCTCCACCATTAAATGCATTGTGATATTTAGTGTTGTTAGTAACCCAAACCGAACCATCAGCAGGCATATGCTTTGCAACATTATCAATTACCATTATACAACCTGGATTTGTTATAATGGGTATGTGTAATCTTGGTTCAGGATCTCTATGCCAACTTAAAGTTGATCTTGGTTCTTTTAAAAGAATTCTTACTCTTCCAAGTTTATATTTTTTTGAAAGGACATCGTAAACCTCTTTAAAATATGTGTTCTCATAGTCTTTAATAAATTCTGAGTAAGATGACTCATCAATCATTTCGTCTCTAGAAACTTCTTTTCCTGATTTGTCAGGTTTAGTCCAGTATACTCCACGAGCTTTATTACCTTTTATTGAATCTGGATCACCAGGTATTTGAGTTAGAGATATAGCACCAAAATGAGTAACACCTGCATCTTCAAATTTTTTAATCTTAACTATTTGGTGATATGCTTCTTGTAATTTCTCTATATCAAACTTAATTTCTTGTTTCTGGAAATCACTAAAGTCTAAAATCCTATCTTCTTTTTTGATATTTAAGTCTATAACTTTTGAGTTTTCTGTCGCCATCGTGATTGCTTTCTACTCTTTTTTTTGTATATGTGTATATTACATTTGTCGCAATTTAAAAGTAAATTAAAACATGATTATTGGTAAATATCCTAGTCTTAGACTCAGAAGAAGCAGAAAAGATCCTTGGTCAAGAAGATTGATTCAAGAAAATACCTTAAGTCCAAATGACTTTATACTCCCTATTTTTTTAATTGAAGGGTCAAATAAACGACAAGAAATTTCATCAATGCCTGGCGTTTACAGGTATACAATTAATCGATTGAGCCAAGTTGTGGATAAAGCAATAAAATTAGGAATACCAATGATAGCTCTTTTTCCAAAGACACAAAACTCAAAAAAAGATGAATTGGGAACAGAATCGCTGAATGAAAATAATTTAGTCTGTAAAGCAATAAAAGAAGTCAAAAAAAGATACAAAAACAAAATCGGTATAATGTGTGATGTTGCTTTAGATCCTTATACATCACATGGTCATGATGGTTTGATCAAATCTAACACTATATTAAATGACGAAACAATTGAGGTTTTGATCAATCAGTCATTACTACAAGCTGAGATGGGTTGTGATGTACTGGCTCCTTCAGACATGATGGATGGCAGAATAGGAAAAATAAGAAAAGCTTTAGATAAAAATAAATTCCAAAACGTTCAAATATTATCGTACGCTGCAAAATATGCTTCAAGCTTTTATGGACCTTTTAGAGATGCAGTCGGATCTAAAGGTTCTTTAAAAGGTGACAAAAAAACTTATCAGATGGATTATAGAAATTCTGATGAAGCTTTTAGAGAAGTTGCGTTAGATATTAAAGAAGGTGCTGATATGGTAATGGTTAAACCAGGTATGCCCTACTTAGACATAATAAAATCAATAAAAGAAAAATTTAAATTGCCTGTATTTGCCTATCAAGTATCAGGAGAATACAGCTTAATTCAAACAGCTATAACAAAAAAAATAATTAATAAAGATGCTGTATATGAAAGCTTAGTTGCTTTTAAAAGAGCTGGTGCCAATGCTATAGTAAGTTATTACGCTGATAGAATTGATAAAATAATAAAATAAT
>CABYSP010000036.1 GCA_902521675.1 uncultured Pelagibacteraceae bacterium | reverse complement strand
ATTTTTTCTTTATTATCATAACTTCCAGTAACAAATTGATTACAAAAATTTTGTGCTGGTGCATCTTGATCATCACAAAATATAACGGTTTTAATGTTTAATTTTTTAGCTGCTATTGCAAGCATACTTCCAAGTTGACCACCCCCAATGATTCCAAGAGTAATTTCAGACATTTTATTTCGGAGTTTTCTTTACTGACTTAGTTTGTGAAGTTCTGAAACTTTTTAGTTTCTTTCGAACTGCTGGATTATTATTAGCAATTACTGCTGCGGCTAATAAAGCAGCATTAACAGCACCGTCTTCACCTATAGCTAGGGTTCCTACCGGTATTCCTTTAGGCATTTGTGCAATTGATAACAAACTATCTAAACCTTTAAGTTTTTTACTTTCAACTGGAACACCAAATACTGGCACATGTGTGAGGGCTGATACCATTCCTGGAAGATGAGCAGATCCACCAGCACCTGCAATTATCACTCCTATATGATTACGTTCAACTTTTGCAGCATATTCATACATTCTTTGAGGTGTTCTGTGAGCAGATATAATTTTTGTTTCAAATGAAACTCCAATTTTTTTTAGGGTTTTTTCGGCTAGTTTCATTACTTTATAGTCAGATTGACTTCCCATTATGATTGAAACTTTTAATTTACTATTTTTTTTCATGAAAATTGATCAATCTGTTTATTTCAAAATTAACTTAAAATTTCAATAAAATTAATAGTATTTAAAATACATATTGATTAGAGTTAAGCAAACTATGAATTATAAAATAGATAATCTTCAATATTGTAATTGGTCTAGGAAAGTCTTTGAGATCAATAGATCTGCCGGATTAGATGCTGTCCATGTTACCATTGTCTACCATGAAGATTTTGATGAATTAAAACTCGAAATAAAAAAATGGGAAAAATTATTTCATGAAAATTCTGATTTAATTTTTCTTGGTAAGAATTTTCAAGATATTGATAAAGCTAACAAAGAAAACAAAACTGCAATATTTTTTGGTTTTCAAAACTGTTCACCAATTGAAGATGATATAAATCTTGTTGAAAAGGTTCATGAATTAGGATGTCGATTTATGCAGTTGACCTATAACAATCAATCTTTACTTGCAACAGGTTGTTATGAAAAAGTAGATAGTGGAGTTACAAATTTTGGACGTGAGGTTATAAGAGAGATGAATAGACTTGGTCTTGTGGTTGATATGTCACATTCTGCAGAAAAAAGTACTATAGATGCAATTGAGTTTAGTGAAAAACCAATTGCAATTACTCATGCCAATCCTTCTTTTTGGCATCCAGCTAAAAGAAACAAATCCTCAGATTTATTAAAAATTTTGAGTGATAGTGGTGGTATGTTGGGTTTGTCATTATACCCTCATCACTTAAAAGATAACACAAATTGTACTCTAGATAGTTTTTGTGAAATGGTGGCAAAAACAGCTGAAATAATGGATGTAAAAAAAATAGGAATAGGATCAGATCTTTGTTTAGATCATCCTGATACTGTTGTTGAATGGATGAGAAATGGTACTTGGTCTAAAAGTAAAAATTATGGTGAAGGGTCGAAAAATAAACCAGGTTTTCCTAAACAACCTGAATGGTTTCTTGATGCAAGAGGGTTCTCAAATATTGAAAAAGGTTTAAAAAAAGCAGGTTTTTCAGATACCGAGACACATGGAATACTTGGAAATAACTGGTACAATTTTTATAAAACTATTTAATTATGAAAGTTGAATTAAGAGACCCGAATAAGATAATGAAATTATCTAGGCTAGGATCTTTTCATCAATCAAAATTATCTTTTTTAAGAAGTTTTCTTAATGAATTTAAAGAGTGGGAGTATAAAAGAGATTTATTTAATTTAAATGAAAATGGTTTTGGAGAAGCTGTTTATTCATTTAAAAAAAATAGAAGAGTTTATTCTTTAATTTGTTTTGCAAATGAAATCAAAGATGAAGAAAGATCAGACAGAGTTATTGCAACAAAATGGGATGCAGCTTTTACATTGCATGATGGAGTTCCTACAAAAAAAGACATTGAAAGATTAAAAAATGAAGTTCCAAAACAAGAAGTTGGCAGACTTTCTTATAAAGAATTAACTTTATCGAGAGCAAACAAATCAGTAAGAATTTATAATCATGTAGTTGAAAGTTTGAGCAAAGGCAAGCAGCCAGATTTAAACTTATTATCAAAAGTAGGCTATTTATACAGGACTACAGCAGTATATGGCTCAGGCAAATTTGGTCTTGCAGATCGATTCAGAATTAAAAATCGTGAAGAAATTAATGGCCCATTTAGATTAGAAATGATGTTGGTTTATTTGGTAAGACAATTTACTTTTGATCAAGTTAATCATGTTGCTTATCATAAAAATCCAAAAACAGCTGTTAAGCTAGATGATAATATTTGTAAAAACTTGGGAATAGGTAATTCCACAGGCTTGGGTATGGCTCCATTTATAGTTAATCACCCAACTCTATTAAATAATTGGATTTTAACAAGAGAAAAAGCACTTAAGAAAATTAGAGAAATCAAAGATGTAGAAAGTCAAGATAGCGATTTGTTTATACATTGTGTAAAAAAATCATTAAAAAATATTACAAGCTGGAATACTGATAGCAAATATCAGCAAAAAAAAATTTCTTCATTATTAAAGGATGTTAAAAAATTCTTAAATTTTATAGATAAAGATTTTAATTTTAAGAGCGAATATCCTTTTGACAAAATCTATCAATGGTTAGAGGACAATACTTGTGAGGAATGTATTGAATACATAGTGTCAATAATGATGGAGCCTTATAACGATATTATAAGTCCTTTGGTAAAAGAAATGAGTTCAGACGAGGAAAAATATTTTAATATTCCAACTTATAGAAAAGTTGATGAATTGAGGATTATCATTGAAGCAAAGTATCCTAATATTCTAGATATTAATTTTGAAGAAAAAGAAAATAATAAAAACTTTTGGTTTATTTCAAAAAATAAAGAAGAACCTAGATTGGCGGATCGTTTTGAAGAACATGGATCAGAATTAGAACAACCTTTAGCAATAGCAAGAGATATAAAAAAACTTTATGACAAATTATTAGTCTCAAAAAATAGTTTAACTATTGCTGAGTTTTTAACATCAAATTCTGAGTTAAGACATGTTGTAAGAAGAGCGTTCATTGTAGAAAAATTTCCTTATTCAGAAATACAAGATAATACAATTGGCAAAGATTTAATGCCAATTGATATGTTAAGATTAAAATTATCTTTTTTTGGGGCATTAAAGTTTGATCCACGATCTGACAAATGGCTAAGAATTTGCATGTTCCAAGGAGCCCCACTTCCAAATGAGTTAAAAAGTT
>CABYSP010000035.1 GCA_902521675.1 uncultured Pelagibacteraceae bacterium | reverse complement strand
CAGGTATAACAACCAGAGATCAAGACTCTGTTGTTCAAACATTATCTGTAAATACACATACTTCGGTTCTCTTCTTTTCTACTGAGGGTTTAGTTTACAAATTAAAGGCTTGGAAAATCCCAGAGGGTTCATCTTCATCAAAAGGGAAGTCTTTATTCAATATTTTACCATTAAAGAGTCATCAGGCAATAAGCTCAATTATGCCAATGCCAGAAAATGAACCAGAATTAAAAAATTATCAAATAATTTTTGCTACAGCACAAGGAAAAGTTCGAAAAAATAGTTTGGAGGATTTTTCATCAATTAATGCATCTGGAAAAATTGCAATGAAATTAGATAATAATGATAAAATTGTAGGTGTTAAAACTTGTAAAGATGATCAGGATGTAATTCTAAGTACAAAATTCGGGAAATGTATTAGATTTGAGGCCAAAAAGTTAAGAGTTTTTAAAGGCAGATCATCCAAAGGAATCAAAGGAATAGAGTTAGCATCAAATGATCAAATAGTATCTTTATCAGTTATTGATAACGATAAAATTAATAAAAACGGAAAAAAAACAAAAGATGAAAGATCTGAATTAAAAGCAAGAGAGAAATTTGTCTTATCAATAAGTGAGAATGGCTTTGGTAAAAAGACCTTACATACAGATTATAGAGTAACTAACAGGGGTGGTAAGGGCATTATTGGAATAGTAAATTCGCCGAGAAATGGAAATATTACCTCATCCTTTCCTGTTTTTGAAGGAGATGAAATTTTAATTTCAACTAACAAAGGTAGGGTAATTAGAGTAGCTGTTAAAGAAATTAGAACAGCAGGTAGAAATACTCAAGGAGTTAGAATAATTAAGTTATCAGGAGAGGAAAAAGTTGTTTCAGCAATTAAAATTGATGATAATTTAATTTAATGAGTAAAATTGCAATTTATCCTGGAACTTTTGATCCAATCACGTTTGGTCATATAGATGTCATAAAAAAATCGTTAAAACTAT
Organism: uncultured Pelagibacteraceae bacterium; assembly: GCA_902521675.1. GTDB lineage: Bacteria > Pseudomonadota > Alphaproteobacteria > Pelagibacterales > Pelagibacteraceae > Pelagibacter. Next base: position 2,523 of record CABYSP010000035.1, on the reverse strand, counting down.
TTGATAAGATAGTAGTAGGTGTTTCTGATGTAAGTAATAAAAATTATCTATTTAATTCTGATGAAAGAATAGAAATAGTCAATGAAGCTTTATTTAAAGATCTTAAGCTAAGTAGAAAAAAAATAAAAGTAGTTTCTTTTGGATCCTTAACTACTGATTTATGTAAAAAATATAAATCAAACATTATTCTAAGAGGATTAAGAGCTGTATCTGATTTTGAATATGAATTTCAGTTAGCTGGTATGAACAGAAAATTGAACCAAAACATAGAAACTATTTTTTTAATGTCTGATTTAGAAAATCAAATAATCTCATCAAAATTTGTGAAAGAAATTGTTAAATTAAAAGGTGATATAAAAAAATTTACTACAAAAAGTACAATTAAATCATTAAAAGATAAATATGAATAAAATTTTTATTAAAATACTTATTTTGTTTTTTTTAATTATCAATCAATCAATAGCTGAGGAGAATATAATGATATTAAAATTAAAAGATGGTGACGTTAAAATTGAACTGTTTGAAGATGTTGCCCCAAATCATGTAAAAAGAATTAAAGATTTAGCTAACAGTGGCAAATACGATAATGTTGTTTTTCACAGAGTTATAGATGGCTTTATGGCTCAAACTGGAGATGTAAAATTTGGGAATTCAGAATCTAAAGATTTTGATCTAAGAAGAGCTGGGATGGGAGGGTCAGATTTTCCTGACTTAGAACAAGAATTTAGCAGTCTGCCGCATGATAGAGGAACTTTATCAATGGCAAGATCTCAAGATCCAAATAGTGCTAATAGTCAATTTTTTATTTGCTTTCAGCCAGCTCCTTTTTTAGATCGACAATACACAGTATTCGGAAAAGTAATCGAGGGTATGGAATTTGTAGATAAAATAAAAAGAGGTGATCAAAACAATAACGGTGCTGTAACTGATCCAGATAAGATTATTAGTTTCAAATCCCAATAATTTTTTTAATGGCATTAAAAAAATTTGCCTTTAACGTTTTAAAAAAAGATAAATTTGCTAGGTGTGGTTTAATCGAGACACACCGTGGAAATATACAAACACCTGCCTTTATGCCTGTTGGAACTCAAGCAACAGTAAAGGCTTGTACAATAGATGATATAAAAAAAACAGGTTCAGAAATAATACTTTCAAACACTTATCACCTAATGATACGTCCAGGTGTAGAGAGAATTCAGTCAGCAGGTGGACTTCATAATTTTATGAATTGTGATTTACCTATTTTAACTGACTCTGGTGGTTTTCAAGTAATGTCTCTTTCAAAATTGAATAAGATTGATAGAGAGAAGGGTGCAATATTTAACTCTCATGTTGATGGTAAAAAATTTTATTTAAGTCCAGAGGAGAGTATAAGAATACAATTAGGTTTAAATTCAGATATTGTAATGATTATGGATGAATGTCCTAAAAAAACTAATGATTATAATCTTATAAAAAAATCAATGAATTTGTCAATCTACTGGGCTGAAAGATCTAAAGTTGCTTTTGGTAGTAATCCTCATAAAGCTTTATTTGGAATTGTTCAAGGAGGTCTATTCAAAGATTTAAGACTCAAATCACTTGAAGAATTAGTTAAAATTAGTTTTGATGGATATGCTATAGGAGGATTGGCAGTTGGTGAAACACAAAATGAAATGTTTAAAGTTTTAGATGATATAAAAGAACATTTACCCAATAAAAAACCACATTATTTAATGGGTGTTGGCACACCTACAGACATTTTGGGAGCAGTAAAAAGAGGGATAGATATGTTTGATTGCGTTTTACCCACAAGATCTGGAAGAACTGGCTTAGCGTTTACATGGAACGGAAGGATTAATATCAAAAATAGAAAGTACCAAAATGACAATACACCTCTTGATCCTGATTGTGAAAATCTTAATTTGAATAAATACTCTAAAAATTATCTAAATCATTTATTCAATACTAATGAAATTTTAGGTTCTATGTTATTAACACTGCATAATATTAACTTTTATCAGGAGTTAATGTTACAAATAAGAAAAAATATTAATTCTGGTACATTTGATGAATTTCACAATAAATACATAGATAAGTTGTAGTTAAAAGAAGTGTGCCATTTTGTATGTATTATCATGTCAAAATCCTTAATTTAATAAGGTTAATTAAACAAAACTTTTATATACAACGAATTGAAAAAAAAAAATTTATCTGTATACACACATTATTCATTTAAAAAAATGAATTAAGTTTGTGGGCCGTTAGCTCAGTTGGTAGAGCAATTCCCTTTTAAGGAATGGGTCGATGGTTCGAGTCCATCACGGCTCACCATTAATTGAATTAGCTAATTTCAATTGGTGGGTAATCTAAAATTACACCGCCCATCTTTTCATTGATTTCTTTGATCCTATTATCTGATGATGGATGTGTGCTCATAAATTCTGGGGGCTCTTTACCTTTATTAAGTTTTTTCATTCTTTCCCAAATCTTAACTGTTTCTCTAATATCATAACCTGATAATGACGAAAAAATCATTCCTAA
>CABYSP010000034.1 GCA_902521675.1 uncultured Pelagibacteraceae bacterium | reverse complement strand
GTTGCTGTATCTTCTTTCGCCGATAAATCAAATTTATCTGAGGATGAATATAAGAATGCAATTTTAGGAACTGGATTTGAAGTAGTTAAAGTAATTAGTGTTGATGGCATAATTACAGACGCTGAGGAAGCAAGAAAACTTGTAGATTAAAAAATTTTATGACTGTAGCTGAACTCCAAATTTTGGTTGATAAGCTACAGTCTAAAATAAGTCAATTAGAGCTCACAAGCAAAGGAGCAATCAAAGCAACAGAGTTTAGATTAGAGGCTGTTCTTCAAGCAAATTTAGATACATTTTGGTTATTAGTTTGTGCCATATTAGTTTTCTTGATGCAGGCTGGATTTATGTGTTTAGAGTCTGGTTTATCAAGAAATAAAAATAATATTAATGTAGCTTTAAAAAATATAACTGACTTTGGAATTGCTGTAGTTACATTCTGGGCTTTTGGATTTGCACTAATGTATGGCACAAGTGTGATGGGTTTATTTGGTAATAAGTTCTATTTTTTTACAACTAAGGTTGCTGGTTATCAAACATATTTTGTTTTTCAGGCCATGTTTGTTGCAACAGCAGCAACTATCATTTCAGGAGCAGTTGCTGAAAGACTTAGGTTTTTCTCATATGTAATTATTACTTTTGTAACTTCTGGAATTTTATATCCGATAGTTGGGCATTGGGCTTGGGCTTTTGATTTTAGTAATCCAGAAGTTAAATTTGGATGGCTTGGTAAAATGGGTTATTTGGATTTTGCAGGCGCATCAGTTGTTCATTCTGTTGGAGGTTGGGTGGCATTGGCAATATTACTCATTATTGGAAGTAGAACAGGTAGATTTAGAAAAGATAAAGATAAAAAATTATTTCAGGGAAGTAATACACCAATTGCTGCTCTTGGTGCCTTAATTTTATGGTTCGGTTGGTTTGGGTTTAATGGAGGTGCGAATGGAGCAATGGATTTAAAAATTCCATTGATATTAATAAACACCTTCTTATCAGCATCATTTGGTTTAATCTTTTCGAGTGTAATGGGTGTCATTGTTATGAAAAAACCAGAGCCATTATTCATGATAACAGGACCTTTGGCTGGTTTAGTTTCGATCACAGCAAGTTGTGCTTATGTTAATCCATCAGAGGCAATATATATTGGAGCAATTGGCGGAATTTTATCTGGTTCTACAATTATTTTGCTAGAAAAATTAAAAATTGATGACGTTGTTAGCGCTATACCTGTTCACTTAGTAGGAGGTATGTGGGGAACCTTATCTGTTGCTATATTTGGTGATTTTGAAATGATGGGTTTAGAAAAATCAAGAGTAGAACAACTTATTATTCAAATTATAGGAACATTTAGCATTGGTGGTTTTTGTTTTATTGCAGCATTTATTATTTTTAAATTTATTAATTATATTTTTCCATTAAGGGTTGGAAAAATTCAAGAAGAACTCGGTTTAAATATTTCTGAACATAATGCATCAACGGATACCCATGAATTACTTGAAGTATTAACTAATCAAGCAAAAACTGAGGATTATTCATTAAGAGCGCCGCAAGATCCATTCACTGATAGTGGGATTATTGGTACCCAATACAATTTTTTAATGGATAAATTGGAACAAAGTGAAAAGCAAAAAAATAAATGGAAAGATAGAGTTTCATCTGAAATTAAACTAGCCATGAATGTCCAAAAACGTTTAATGCCAAATAGAGATTTATCTAATTATCCGATTTATGGATTAAATATTCCAGCTAGAGAAATTTCAGGAGATTTTTATGATTTTTATTTACATGATGATCTTGTTTATTTCACATTATCAGATGTTTCTGGAAAAGGAGTAAATGCTGGCATGGTTATGGCTAAAGCTATTACTTTATTTAAAATTTTTTCAAGATTAAAATTTAAACCAAATGAAATCTTACTTGAAATGAATAACGATCTAAAAGAAACTAATCCACCAGGTACTTTTGTAACCTCAATCGTAGGATGTTATAATATCAAGACAGATATAATTGAAATTGCAAACGCAGGTCATCAACCAGCTTTGTTTAGAAAAGGGAATGATTTTGTTGAGTACCCATCATCTTCTACTCCTCTTGCAATAGTTAAACATAAAGATGAGAATGTCTATAAGCTAGATACTTTTAAATTGGATGGAGGGAGAATTTATTGTTTTACTGATGGTTTTTCAGAGAGCTTAGATGAAAATAAAAATGAAATAGGTATTGATGGAGTGAAAAAACTCTTAATTAATCATCAAAATTCTTCTTTACAAAAAGAACTTGAAAATTCGACTGCAGAAATAAGAGTAAAAAGCCTTAAAAAAAACTATAGAGAAACTGGCATTAAAGACAACAATGATATACTAGATGACGATCTAACTATAATTGGAATTGGTTACTAATATTAGATTGTTCGTTTATCATAATCTAAAAGATAAAAATTATAATTTTGAACTAAATGTCACACTAATATACCCATTTTGGACATCTGAGATATTTATTAATTACTCTAATCATGTTTTACTAACCCATGAATATTGAAAGCTTTAATAGAACATCTGAGATAGTAGAGACCCCTTCTCAATATAATAAAACTCAAAAAAGGGTTAACGTGTCTGTTCTAAAGCAAAGACTTTTAGAAGAAAAAAAGAAGGAAAAAGTCAAACGAACAATAATTTTATCATCTGTTATCGTTTCTTTAGGAGCTCTGACGATGTTAACTTATTAAGTTTTCCAAATCTTTCTTAATTATATCCGGTATAGAAATTTCTTTTTTTGAGTTATTTTTATACCGGTTAAATTTATTTTGTCCTGGATACATTATTTCTTTAACACCTTTTAATTTAGGAAGTTTTTTTATTGTTTTAATATTATCTTTTATTCTTCGGTTATAATTTTTTTGAAATAAATTTGCTTTAAAAGTAATAAATAAATGACCAATATTTTGTGGACCTGAAAAATCATCAAATGGATCTTTAACTCTTCCCGCATGATTTCCTCCAGTCAAAACTCCACTTAAAATATCTACCATCCAAGCAAGTCCTGAACCTCTAAAACCTGCAATTGGCAATTGAACTCCGGCTAGTGCTTTTCTTGCATCTGTAGTTGGTTTACCAAATTTATCTAAAGCTACTCCCACAGGAATTGATTGTTTATTTCTTGCAGCAACTCTAATTTTACCTCTGTTAATTACTGAAATTGATGTATCTAGAATAAAAGGAATTTTAGAACCAGTAGGGGATCCAAAACAAATTGGATTTGTACCAAATAAAGATTTTAAAGAACCATGTGGAGCAACTGCAGGTGGAGCATTCGTATAGATCATTGTAATTAAATTTTTCTTTACTGCTTGTTCAGCGTAATAACCAGACAAACCATAGTGACCACTATTTTTTACAGCCACCATTCCTATACCAGTCTTTTGTGCATGTTTAATTGCAGTTTTAATTCCCAGATCTGCAGCAACAAAGCCAATACTATCATTTGCATCAATGTGTGAAATAGAACTAGAAATTTTTTTAATTTTAATTTTTGGCTTTGGATTAATTACTTTTTTAGAAATTCGATCACAGTACATCTTAAGTCTTGATAAACCATGTCCATAAGCACCAACTAATTCTGCGTTTATTAATGCATTAGTAGAAATTAAAGCATGATCTTTACTTAGACCAAATTTTTGAAAAATCTTAATGATTTGTTTTTTAAGTAGAGGTGTTTTCACTTA
>CABYSP010000033.1 GCA_902521675.1 uncultured Pelagibacteraceae bacterium | reverse complement strand
TGCTGTAGATATTTCAATGTATTTAATTGATTTTGCAAAAAATTTAAATTTTGAGATTATTATTTTTGATCCAAGGGGATCTTTTGCATCAAAAGAAAGGTTTCCAGATACAAAAATTATTAATAAATGGCCTAATGAAGCTTTTAATGAAATAGAAACTAATTCAAAGACAGCTTTGGTTACTTTAACTCATGATCCAAAGATTGATGATCCTGCTTTACAATATGCATTAAAAAATAATTTTTTTTATATTGGTGCTTTAGGAAGTAAAAAAACACACGAAAAAAGATGTTTTAGATTGATAGAGGCTGGCTTTAAAAAGTCTGATGTAGAGATGATAAATGGACCAATTGGTATTAAATTGGGAGGAAAATCTCCATCTGAAATAGCATTATCTATTATTTCACAAATTGTTTCTGAAAAATATAAAAATAAAGTATGAATTTATTTATTTTCTTGATCGTTATCTACTACTAAGCAAATTTCAGATTTTGTTAAAAATCTTTTTCCTGTTCCGTTGTCCAATGAAAACATTCCTCCAATACCACTCACAGCATCTATAGTTAAATCTGTATGTTTCCATTTTTCATATTGATCACCATTCATATAAAAAGGTACTCCTCCAATTTCACCAAGTTTTACATCATTATCTCCAAGTGGAAATTCACCCTCTGGAAAACACATTGGTGCACTTCCATCACAACAACCTCCAGACTGATGGAACATTAATTTTTCCCCATATCTTGCTTGAAGTTCAGATAAAAGATTTAAGGCTGATTTTGTTGCAGATACTTTCATTTTTAATGTCCGGCCCATGAATTAGAATCATGGGCCAGTATATATTATTGTATGTTATATTAAAAGAAGCCTAATTTTTTCTCAGCATAAGAGACATGTAGATTCTTATTCTGACGATAATGATTAAGCATCATTTTATGAGTTTCTCTTCCAACTCCAGATTGTTTATATCCCCCAAATGGTGAGTGAGCTGGATAAGCGTGATAACAATTTGTCCATACTATTCCTGCTTGTATTGCTCTACCCATTCTGTAGGCAATATTACCATTTCTTGTCCATACACCTGCTCCTAAACCGTAAAGAGTATCATTGGCTATTTCTAGAGCCTCAGCCTCATCTTTAAATTTAATCACAGAAACAACTGGACCAAAAATTTCTTCTTGAGAAATTCTCATATTGTTGTTTGCTTCAAAAATAGTCGGCTCAATATAATTTCCTTTTTCAAGACCACTATTTAATTTAGCTGTATTTCCACCTGCAAGGACTTTAGCACCTTCTTTTTTTCCAAGATCTAGATAAGATTTAATTTTCTCCATCTGTTCTATGGAAGCTTGTGCACCAATCATTGTTTCCATTTTCAAAGGATTGTCTTGCACAACTGCCTTTGTTCTAGCAATACATTTTTCCATGAATTTATCGTAGATAGATTCTTGAACTAATGCTCTACTAGGACAAGTACAAACTTCACCTTGGTTTAGATTAAACATTACAAAACCTTCAACACATTTATCTAAAAAGTCATCATCTTTATCCATGATATCTTCAAAGAAAATGTTTGGAGATTTTCCACCTAATTCCAAAGTTATAGGAATTATATTTTGAGCAGCATACTGCATGATTAATCTTCCAGTAGTCGTTTCGCCAGTAAAGGCAACTTTAGCAACTCTTTTTGATGAAGCTAATGGTTTACCTGCTTCTAATCCAAAACCACTTACAATATTAACAACTCCAGGAGGCAATAAATCACCAATTAATTCCATCATCACCATGATAGATGCTGGTGTTTGTTCTGCTGGTTTAAGAACTGAACAGTTACCTGCCGCAAGTGCTGGTGCTAATTTCCAAGTTGCCATCAGTAATGGAAAGTTCCAAGGAACTATTTGACCAACAACACCTAATGGCTCAGGAATATTATATGAGTATTGAGAATTGCTTATCTCAGCAACTGATCCCTCTTCTGCTCTAATTACACCTGCAAAATATCTCCAATGATCTATTACAAGCGCCAAATCAGCAGCCATACATTCTCTTATTGGCTTACCATTATCTAAACATTCAGCTACAGCTAACATGTCTTTGTTTTCCTCAATCTTGTCAGCTATTTTATTTAAAATATTAGATCTTGTTGTGATATCAGTTTTACCCCATTCTTTAAAAGCTGCATGGGCTGCATCTAATGCTGCCTCAACATCTTTTTCATTCGATCGTGCTACAGAACAGATTATCTCGTTTGAAATTGGGCTTGGATTATCAAAGTATTTACCTGATAATGGCTCAACAAACTTTCCATCAATGTAATTTCCATATTTAGCCTTAAATGGAAATTTAACATTTAAGTGAGATGTATCTAATACTGAAGACACCTTCATTGCTTCTGCACTCATGTTTTTAACCTCTCTATTATTAGTTTTTTTTTTAGTTTATTACTTTTTCTAGACTTTTTAGAACGCTTCTTAGTCGCAGACTTCTTTGTTACAACTTTTTTTTTCGTTTTAGTTTTTTTTCTAGAAAGTTTGACCGATTTAGATTTTTTTTTCTTGGTCTTTGATTTTGCTATTTTTTTTTTCTTAATAGCCATGAATAATTAAACTAATAAACACTGCTTAAGTCTATTTATTAAAAATATTACTTTCTACTCATAAGTGTATCACTACTATATCTTGTGCTTCTCTAATTTGTGATTAATAATTTGTTAATGAATAATAATCAAAAAAAAGAACTTCAATCAGCAGCTTTTGAAAGATTGTTAAAACATCTGGATGAAAGAAAAGATGTTCAAAATATTGATCTGATGAACCTTGCTGGGTTCTGTAGAAATTGTTTGTCAAGATGGTTTAGAGAAGAAGGTGAAAAAAATGGAGTAAGCATGTCAGACTTGGAGGCTAGAGAGCATGTTTATGGAATGCCTTATTCTGAATGGAAAGAAAAATATCAGAAATAATTATTTTTCTTTAAGTCTTGGAAATAATTCAACAAAGTTACAAGGTTTGTGATTAATATCTAATTGATGTTTTAAGATTCCATTCCATGCATCTGTTACACCACCTGAAGAACCAGGTAATGCAAAAATATATTTTCCATTTGATAAAACGGCACATGCTCTTGATTGTATAGAGGATGTTCCAACCGTTTTTAGACTTATTGTTCTAAAAACCTCTCCAAAACCAGGTATATGTTTATCTGCAATTTCATCGATTGCTTCAGGAGTTATATCTCGTCCTGTAAGACCTGTTCCTCCAGTAGTGATAATGACGTCTATATCTTTTTGACTTGTCCATTCTTTTAAAATTTTTACAATATCTTCTTTATTGTCTTTGCAAATTTTTCTATCAATTAATTTGTGCCTGGCCTCTTTAATTTTTTCAACCAAGATTGCACCCGATTTATCATTATCAAATGTTCTTGTATCTGTTACAGTTAATAAAGCTATATTTACATCCATAATTTAAAAATGATTATATTATCAATTCTTTTCTTTGTAACTGCATTAATATACTCAAGTGTTGGTTTTGGGGGAGGCTCAACATATCTCGCAATACTTTTAATTTGGGGTGTGCCTTACACAATATTTCCAGTTATAGCTCTTGTATGTAATATTATTGTTGTATCTGGTAATTCTATCAATTTTATAAGATCTAAAAATATAAACATTAATTTACTTTTTCCTTATTTAATTGGCTCTATTCCTTTTGCATTTATTGGAGGATCAATATCAATTGAAAAAAATTTATTTGAGATTTTGTTATTTTGTGTTTTGTTGGTTGCAGGCATTTTTTTACTAATAGAGAGTAAAGCTTTTAATAAAGAGAAAATTAAAATTAACAAAATACCAAGATTAATCTCAATTTCTATTGGATCGATAATTGGCTTTATGTCAGGATTAGTAGGAATTGGTGGAGGAATTTTTTTAAGCCCCCTTCTTTTTTTAATGAAAGCTGGATACCCTAGACATATCACCAGTAGTGCGTCTTTATTTATTTTAATCAATTCTATCTTTGGGATAGCCGGACAGTTGACAAAAGATCAAGTTTTGGATCAGGTTATTAACTATTGGCTATTATTTTTAACTGTGCTTATTGGAGGACAAATTGGTAACTTATTAAACATTAAATTTTTATCGAACAAAATTTTAGCTCTACTAACTTCTTTTCTTATAATTTTTG
>CABYSP010000032.1 GCA_902521675.1 uncultured Pelagibacteraceae bacterium | reverse complement strand
AATAACCTATTCTGTTTTCATTTTTAGAATTGTAATTAACATGGAGTTTATTACCAAGCTGAAGATAATTTTTAATTTTTTTTGAAGTACCGCCAAATATAATTCCAGATATCTTTCCTTTATCTTTTGTAAATAATTCAGCAATTAATGAATTTTCATTATATCTATTTTTACTTATTAAAAATCCTTCGTCTGACCAATTCATTTTTTATTTGTATTTTTTAAACATTCTATAGCAGCATTTTGTTCAGCTTCTTTCTTTGATTTTCCAGTCGCTATAAAATATTTTGTATTGGGCAATTTTACTCCAACTTTAAATATGGGTTTGTGTCTTGGACCTGTATTTGAAATTAATTTATAAGTAGGTAATTTTTTAAAATTTTTTAAAGTTAATTCCTGTAACTTTGTTTTTGCATCTATTTCTGTAACTACACTTTTTTCAATATGATCTTGCCACAAGTTTAAAATTGTTTTTTCAACTATTGTAAAACCTTTATCAAGATAAATAGCACCAATTAATGCTTCACAGCTATCAGATATAATTTTATCCTCAATTTTTATTTTTTTATTGTTGGGGTTAAATGTTTTAACATAACTAGCTAAATTGATTTTTTTTGCTATGTTCAGACATGTTTTTTTATTAACTAGCGATGCAAATTTTTTATCAAGAATACCTTCTTTTTCTCCTGGATAAATTTCTAAAAGTTTTTTTGCTATGACTAAACCAAGAACTCTATCACCCAGAAACTCTATCTTTTCATTATTTTCATTTGGGTTAAAACTTTTATGTGTAAGAGCTCGGGTAAGTAGATCTTTATTTTTAAATTTTAAATCAATTTTTTTTTCTAAACTTTGATAGTTAATTTTCATCAATTAATTTTATTAAAGGTTCTATTGAATCTTATTGACTTATGCCATTTCCAAAATTCAATAAAACTTCCTATTCTTTTATCTGAAGAGAAAAATATAAATTGAGCTTTTCCTACTAAATTATCTTTATGTACATATCCGACACTTGTTAAGTACCTGCTATCTTTAGAACAGTCTCTGTTATCTCCTAAAAAGAAATAATGATCTTTTGGTACAGTAAACACATCAGAATTTTGATAAGTATAATCTTTTAAATAAACAGTATGAAATTTTTTACCATTTGAAAGTTTTTCTTCAAATCTATAGACATCAATATTTTTGTCACCACAGAAAATTGTAGTTTTGTTATTAATTTTAGATTTAAGAATTTCAGAATTATTTAAATATAAATTAGAGTCTATAAATTGAATTTTATCACCAGGTAAACCAATTAGTCTTTTAATATAATCTGTTCGATTATCTGCTGGGGTTTTAAATACAATTACATCACCTCTTTCCGGACTACTAAACATAATTCTTTTGTTTAATATTGGAGTACTAAAAGGAAATGAATGTTTGCTATATCCATAGGTATATTTTGTTACAAACAACCTATCACCTACTAATAAAGTAGGTTCCATGGATGATGATGGAATATAAAATGGTTGTACTAAAAGCGATCTAATTATAACCGCAATTATTAATGCATAAATTAAAGTTTTTATATTTTCTGAAAAAAAATTTTTATCTAATTTCATGATGTCTGAATAATTGCAAATGCAGTAGAATAATTTTTTTCATCCGAAATTGATAAAAAACATTTAAAATTTTTGATTTTAAAGTTCTTTTGTACAATTTTTGTAATTTTTTTATTTTTAACGTAATAAGGCTTTCCCTTTTTGTCATTAACAACTTCTATATCTTTAAAATTTAAATTCATACGAAAACCTGTACCAAGAGCTTTAGAAAATGCTTCTTTTGCAGCAAATCTCTTCGAAAAAAAAGCTACTTTATTGTTTGCAGCATTAGAATGTTTCAATTCTTTAAATGAATAAATTCTTTTTTTAAATAAAGGATTTTTAATCGATTTTTGAATTCTTTTGTTTTCAACAATATCAACACCAATACCAAGAATTTTCATTTATCTTTTTATAATTTTTTTTAAGTTTTTAATTACTTTTGAAAGTCCATCAAATATTGACTCCCCAATTATAAAATGTCCAATATTATACTCCTCAATATCTATTATTTTTGTTAACATTTTGGTGGTTTTATAATCTAAACCATGACCAGCATGAACTTCTATATTTAAACTTGATGCTAATTTTGCACTTTTTTTAATTCTGTTTAATTCACTATAATAATTTTTTTTTGATTTAACCAGGTTTGCTAGTTTTCCAGTATGTATTTCAATACAATCAGCATTTAATTTTTTAGCAAGTCTAATGTCATTTGGTGAAGGGTTAATGAATAAACTTGTTCTTATCTTTGCTTTTTTAAATTTTTTAATTATTTTCTCTAACTTATTAAGATTGTTTTTTATATTTAAACCTCCCTCGGTAGTAATTTCTTTTCTATTTTCTGGAACTAAACAGATAAAATTTGGTTTTATCTTAAGTGCTTTATTAACAATTTCTTCGTTCATAGAAATTTCAAGGTTTACAGGTACATTTCTTAAGCCACAGATTTTTTTTGCATCAATATCATTTATATGTCTTCTATCCTCTCTTAAATGAATTGTTACAGAATCCGCTCCATAACTAATAACTTTTTTAGCTGCGTATAGTGGGTCTGGATGTTTTTCTCCACGAGCGTTTCGTAAAGTTGCGATATGATCTATATTTACACCTAATCTTTTCACTTAATAAATCTGCTTCCTGGGGTTGTTACTGGTATAGATTTAAGTTCTGGTGGTAATTTATTTGCTTTATAAGTTGGAACATCAATTTTTAAATGAGATGTTATTCCAGTTTTTATTTTTAAAGATTGTTTAGTTGATCGATCTATAATAGAGGCAAATCCAATTAATTTTGCTTTTGATTTTTTAATCAATTTAACACACTCCAAACTTGATTTTCCTGTAGTGATTACATCTTCTATAATTAATACTCTTGCACCTTTTTTTATATTGAAACATCTTCTGAGAGTAAATTTACCATCTACCCTTTCGCAAAAAATTGTTTCTTTTTTAAGTAATTTTCCTATTTCATATCCAATAATTACTCCCCCCATTGCAGGAGCTAAAATTAAATCAATTTTTTTAAATTTTTTTTTAATTTTATTTGCTAAGGATTTACAAATTTTATCAGCTAAATTAGGGTAACTTAAAAGTTTTGCACATTGAATGTATTTTGAAGAATGTAGACCTGAGGATAAAACAAAGTGACCTTCTAATAATGCATTAGTTTTTTTTAAAATATTTAAGGATTTTTTGAGTGAAAGCATTTCTTTTTTCTTCGTGTCTAATTATCTTAAATTTTATACTCTTTTGTTTTAGCTCTGCAATAAAATTAGTAAAATTCTTAAGGTTTCTAATAATTAATTTAAATTTAAAATTAATATAATTGGGATTTTTACCAACCATTTCTAAGCTCGATATATTTAATTTATGACTTCCAATGAGCGAGCTTATATCTCCTAATTGACCTGGCTTATCAGGTAATGACATCCATAGAGTAGTATTGTATTTTTTTGTTTTTTCCTCTTTTTGCTCTCCTTTATCGTGCCAATATCTTCTTATTGCTGCTCTAGCTTTACCTGTTTTAGTTGTTGGTATCCAGTGAAGCGATGGTGAATTATTTTTAGATATTATAATATTTACTCGATCACCATTTCTTAAAATAGTTTGTAATTCACTTTTGTTTCCATTAATTTCACAACCAACTGCTGAATTACCAATTTTAGTATGAACAGCATATGCAAAATCTATGGCTGTTGCGTCTTTAGGTAATTTAATTACTGAACCTTTTGGTGTGAAACAAAATACGTTTTCTTGAAACATTTGTAGTTTTGTATACTCATATGAGTCTTCAGGGTTTTCATTTTTTTCTATAATCTCAACAAGATCTTTTAACCAATCATACTCCTTCCAACTTAAAGAATTAAATTTTTCAGAAGATTTATACTGCCAATGAGACGCCACGCCTCTTTCTGCAAATTCGTGCATTTCATGTGTTCTAATTTGAATTTCTATTGGTTTTTTATTTGAACCAATTACAGAAGTATGAATAGATTTATAACCATTGATTTTTGGAGATGAAATATAATCTTTAAATTTTCCCGGTATACAATTCCATTTTTTATGAAAAATTCCGAGGGTTTTGTAACAATCGTCTACGTTTTTTAAAATTATCCTAAATCCAATAATGTCTGTTATTTGTTCAAGGGAGACTCTTTTTTTTTGGACTTTTCTCCAAATTGAAAAAGGTGTTTTTTCTCTACCATGAATCTCTGCATTAATCTCATTATCATTCAATATTTCACTTAACTCAAAAGATTGTTCTTCAAATAAATCTTTTCTATCCAATTTTATTTCATCAAGTCTTTTTTTTATTAATTTTCTTGCATCGTTATTTAAAATTTCAAAAGATAAATCCTCAAGTTCATCTCTTATTCTATGCATTCCCATTCTATCAGCTAATGGGGCATAAATTTCCATAGTTTCTTGAGCTATTCTTTTTCTTTTGTCTTCTTTTGTAATTGCTTTAATGGTCCTCATATTATGTAGTCGATCAGCAATTTTCACTAACAGAACTCTGATGTCTTTTGATGTTGCTAAGATTAATTTTCTGAAATTCTCAACTTTAGAATTAGCTCCAGCTGAATTTTCAAATGCTGAAATTTTTGTTACACCGTCCACTAAATCAGCAACCTCATCACCAAATTCTTGTTTGATAGTTTCATAAGTTGCAAAAGTATCTTCTATAGTGTCATGCAATAGACCAGT
>CABYSP010000031.1 GCA_902521675.1 uncultured Pelagibacteraceae bacterium | reverse complement strand
TTATTAAAAGACCTAAAGGTCTTAACATTTTTGTAAAAAGTAATATTAAAGTATCTAAAAAAGACATGGGCTTGTCTGTTGCCTGTGATGGAGTTTGTCTTACTTTAATTTCATATAAATCTAAAGTTATGGAATTTTATCTATCAAAAGAAACGATAATTCGATCAAAATTCAAATTTTTAAAAATAAAAGATAAAATAAATTTAGAATTACCTTTAAAATATGGGACAAAAATTTCAGGTCATATTTGCCAAGGACATGTTGATACCGTTGGAAAAGTATTAAGTATTAAAAAAGTAGATAAATCATTTCTTTTTGACTTTGATTTACCTAAAAAGGAAAGAAAACACTTAATAGAAAAAGCATCAATCTGTGTAAATGGTATTTCTCTTACAATTTCAAAAGTGACTAAAAAAGGTTTCCAAATTTGGATTATCCCTCATACATACAAGGAAACGAATTTATCAACTTTAAAAAAATCTAGTTTTGTCAACATAGAGATAGATATCTTGTCTAAATACGTTAGGAATTATTTTAATGGAAAAAAATAATTTTGCGCCAATAGAGTCAATTATAAGTGTAGCCAAAAAAGGTGGTATGTTTATTTTGGTAGATGATGAAAAAAGAGAGAATGAAGGAGATTTAGTTATTTCTACATCAGACTCAAATGCAAAGAACATTAACTTCATGGCAAAATACGGACGAGGTTTAATTTGTTTAGCACTTGATTCACTTCAGGCAAAAAGATTAAATTTATCTTTGATGTCTCCAGTTAATCAATCAAGAAACAAGACGGCTTTTACAATTTCTATTGAAGCAAAAAAAGGAATAACAACAGGTATATCTGCTAAAGATAGAGCAAAAACAATCAAAATTGCTTCAAAAAAAAATGTAAATAAAAATGAAATTGTTTCACCTGGTCACGTGTTTCCAATTATAGCTAAAGATGGTGGAGTGCTTGTTAGAGCAGGGCACACTGAGGCTTCAGTTGATATATCTAAATTAGCAAAAAAAAATAACTCTGCTGTAATTTGTGAAATTATGAATGAAGATGGAACAATGGCTAAAGGTCAGGATTTATTTAATTTTGCAAAAAAACATAAATTGAAAATTGGAAAGATAGAAGATCTGATTGCATATAGACTTAAAAAAGAAAAGCTAATTAAACTTAAAAAGCAAAGCAAGATTGATGTAAAAAATCAAAAATACAATATTAGAATCTATGAGAATCTTTTAGATGGTTCAGAGCATTTCGCATTAATAAAAGGTAAAATAAAAAAAGCTATTACTCCAAGAGTAAGAGTAATTTCATCTAATGTCGTCCAAAATTATCTAATAAATCAATCACTACCAAATTCTTTTAACAAGACTTTAAATTATTTTAAAAAATATCAAAATTGTGTATTGGTTTTTATAAAAGACACAAATTTAAAATCAGTAACTCAGACTTTAAAAGATTATAAAAACAAAGACTTTTATAAAAAGGGAAATGACAGGTTGATAAGAAATTATGGTATTGGAGCTCAAATTATTAAAGACTTAAAAATTGAAAACATGATATTAATCACCAAATCACCAAAAAAAGTTATTGGTCTTGATGGTTATGGTATAAAAATTACAAAACAGGAATTAATTTAATGAAAAAAAAATATTTAATTGTTGTAGCAGATTATTATAAAGATATTGCTGATGGCTTAATAAGCAGTGCTTTAAAAATAATTCCAAAAAAAAATACAATAAAAATTATTAAAGTACCTGGTGTTTTTGAAATTCCAGTCACAATTTCAAAAAATTTAAAAAAATATGATGCTTTTTTAGCTTTAGGATGCGTAATTAAAGGTCAAACGCCACACTTTGATTTTATTTCTCAAGCTTCAACAGATGCCATAATGAAATTATCTATAGATAGTAAAAAACCTATTGGAAATGGAATAATAACCTGTCTAAATATGGCTCAAGCAAGAGCAAGAAGAAAAAAAGGTACTGAAGCTGCAGATGCAGTGATTTCAGTTTTGTCTCAAAAATGAGAACTCATTATAATCCAAAAAATAACCCTAGAGTTATAATTATTCAGAAATTATATGGTAAATTTTATAATCAAGATGATGATTTAGATTTTCCAAAACATAGATTTAAAAAATTTATTAAAGATATTGTTTTAGGAACTATAGAAAGAAATGATATTATTTTAGATGAATTAAATAATAAATTAGGAGATGATTTTGTATTTGAAAAATTAGATAAAGTTTTTCAAACAATTTTAAAAGCAGCAACTTACGAATTTATGTACAAACCAAATTTATCTATAAATATAATAATTAAAGAATATTTAAATTCCTCTAATTTTTTTCTTGAAGATTCACAAACAAAGTTTCTTAATGCTTTATTAGACAACGTTGGAAAAAAATTAAGATCTAACAATGCATGAATTTGATCTAATTAATAATTATTTTTTTAAAATAGCTAAAAAAAATAAATCTGCTCTTAATCTAAATGATGATGTGTTTTTTGATAAAAAAAGAGGTGTTGTTATATCTGTAGATACATACAATATCGGTAAGCATTTTTATGATTTTAAATCCCCAGATTTAGTAATTAAAAAAATATTAAGGTCATCAATTTCTGATTTAATTTGTAAAGGTGTTTCACCAAAGTTTTATTTTATTTCTGGCTCAGGCAATAAAAAAACATTTACAAAAAATAATTTATATAAAATTTCAAAATCACTTAAATCAGAGCAAAATAAATTTAATATTGATTTATGTGGTGGAGACACAACTTTTTCAAACAAACTTAGTTTCACAATTACGTCATTAGGATATTCAAATAAAATAATTTATCGTAATAAAGCTAAATTAAATGATGATATTTATGTTACTGGAAATTTAGGAGATAGTTACCTAGGACTTAAAGCATTAAGTAATAAAGCTAAATTTAAAAATAAAGACAAATTATTCTTTGTAGATAAATATTACAAACCAGAATTACCTTTAAATTTAACAAAATATTTATTAAAATTTGCTAATAGCTCTATCGATATTTCAGATGGATTAATTGATGATTTAACAAAAATGATCAATAGACAGAGCTTATCGTTTCACTTATTTGAAAATAAAATACCTGTTTCCAATAAATTGAGTAATTTCATTAAAAAAGAGAGATTGAATAAAATTAATCTAACTTCTAATGGAGATGATTATCAGGTTTTATTTACTGCGGGTATTAAGAAAGCTAGAATCATTCAAAACGCATCTAAAGCAACAGGAATTAAAATAACTAAAATTGGTAAAATTGTATCTGGTAAAGATATATCTTTGATATTAGATGAAAAAGGTAAGCAAATACGACCTAAATATAAAGGTTATATTCATCGGTTTTAGAAGTTAATCGTTGTCTTTTTTATCTTTTTTTGTATTGTGCGGGCTTAAAATTTAACAACCAACAACTTAAGGTTAATATGAGCGGAACAGTCGAAACAATACTATTATATACAATTGGAGCTGGTTTATTATCTATCGTTTATG
The DNA here is from genome assembly GCA_902521675.1 of uncultured Pelagibacteraceae bacterium. Lineage (GTDB taxonomy): Bacteria > Pseudomonadota > Alphaproteobacteria > Pelagibacterales > Pelagibacteraceae > Pelagibacter. The sequence continues at coordinate 2,314 of CABYSP010000031.1, read as the reverse complement.
GATTTTTAACTGGAAAAAATATTCTTAATTCAAGTGCAGGAAATGCAAAAATGCAAGACATTGCATCTGCAATTCAAATTGGTGCGAAAGCATATTTAGCAAGACAATATAAAACTATAGCTGTTGTTGGTGCTGTAGTTTTAGTAATTGTAAGTATTGCATTTAGTCCGTTAGTAGGTTTAGGATATTTAATAGGTGCTGCTTTATCTGGTATAGCAGGATATGTCGGAATGTTAGTTTCTGTTGAAGCAAATGTTAGGACAGCAGAAGCGTCTAGAAAAGGTTTAGCTCAAGGTCTATCTGTTGCTTTTAAATCTGGTGCTGTAACTGGAATGTTAGTTGCTGGTTTAGCATTGTTAGCTATTGCAGTTTATTATTATATATTATTAAAATCTAATGTTGATGAAAGAGAAATTGTAAATGCATTAGTTGCATTGGGTTTTGGAGCTTCTCTAATTTCTATTTTTGCAAGATTAGGTGGTGGAATTTTTACAAAAGGTGCGGACGTAGGTGCTGATCTAGTTGGAAAAGTTGAAGCTGGAATTCCAGAGGATGATCCTAGAAACCCTGCTGTAATAGCAGATAATGTTGGTGACAATGTGGGAGATTGTGCTGGTATGGCTGCTGATTTATTTGAGACTTATGCAGTAACAATCGTTGCAACAATGGTTTTATCGTCAATTTTCTTTGTTGGTGATCTAAATATGATGATTTACCCTTTATCAATTGGTGCCGCATGTTTGTTAACATCTATAATTGGAACATTCTTTGTTAAACTAGGAAAAAGCAATAATGTTATGAATGCTTTGTATAAAGGGTTTGTTGTTTCTGCAGTAGCCTCTTTAATAATTTTATGGCCTGTTACAGATCACGTAATTGGTTTTACAAATGAATATACAATTAATGATAAAACTTTTAATGGAATGGATCTATATTATTGTGGTGTAATAGGGTTAGTTATCACTGGATTGTTGATCTGGATAACTGAATACTATACAGGAACAAGTTATAGACCAGTTAAATCTGTTGCTTTATCATCTACAACTGGTCATGGTACTAACGTTATTCAAGGGTTAGCTGTTTCTATGGAAGCAACTGCTATCCCTGCGTTGATAATTGTTGCTGGAATACTTATTACAAATTCTATAGCAGGTCTTTTTGGAATTGCTATAGCGGTAACTACGATGCTTGCTTTGGCAGGTATGGTTGTAGCTTTAGATGCATATGGACCAGTAACTGATAATGCTGGGGGTATTGCTGAAATGTCTAATCTCGATAAGAAAGTTAGAAAAACAACAGATGCATTAGATGCAGTAGGAAATACAACAAAAGCTGTTACAAAAGGTTATGCAATTGGTTCAGCTGGTTTAGGTGCCTTGGTTTTGTTTGCTGCATATACGGAGGACATCAAGCATTTTTCAAAAGAAGCAGGATCTGCATTAGAAGGTATTGTAGTAACTTTTGACTTGTCTAACCCTTATGTAGTTGTTGGTTTATTAATTGGTGGAATGTTGCCTTATCTTTTTGGTTCAATGGGGATGCAAGCTGTTGGAAGAGCAGGTGGTGCAGTTGTAGTTGAAGTAAGAAGACAATTTAAAAAATTTCCAGGAATAATGAAAAGAAAACAAAAACCTGATTATGCAAAGTTAGTAGATTTGCTTACTGTAGCTGCTATCAAGGAGATGATTATACCTTCATTACTTCCAGTTCTTTCACCAGTAGTACTTTATTTTATTATTCTATCCATTGGTGGACAAGTAGCTGCTTTAGCAGCAGTTGGGGCAATGTTACTAGGTGTTATTATCACTGGTTTGTTTGTTGCTGTATCAATGACAGCAGGTGGTGGAGCATGGGACAATGCAAAGAAATATATTGAAGACGGCAATCATGGTGGAAAGGGCTCAGAAGCTCACAAAGCTGCTGTTACAGGTGACACTGTAGGAGATCCTTATAAAGATACGGCTGGACCTGCAGTAAACCCAATGATTAAAATTACTAATATTGTTGCGTTATTATTGTTGGCTGTCATCGCTGGCTAATTTCTTTACGTTTTTTGGCCCTCTGTCCAAGAGGGTCATTAATTTTTTGTCTCATACTAGACATAAAATCATATATAAATGAGTTTCTTTGAAATCCTGCTTCTGTTGTAGCTTCTACCACTTTAATATTTTGCATATTTTCTTTATTATAAAAATCTTTTTTTCTTAAAATTCCATAATTATCAATTTCCAAAACCAGCACATCGTTTTTTGAAATTTTCATTTTACCTAAATTTGATATTTTTGATTGAGTTTGTTTTCTTTCAATATAAATC
>CABYSP010000030.1 GCA_902521675.1 uncultured Pelagibacteraceae bacterium | reverse complement strand
TTTTAATTTAGACTCTTTAATACCTAAAGTTTTTATAAACACGTGGTTATATATTTTTAATTTACTCATATAAAAGTTATTATCTTAATTAAGATTTTTATTTTTCGCAATAACTGTTCTCCCAATTTTATTTTCAGGTCTTTTTAAGATTTTAAAATTTCTTTCTAGCAATAATTTAACTACAGTTTCTGTTGTATCTTCTCCATTTCTTTCACCAATAGTATCTATAGCAATATAGTCTACTTTTTCAGAATTTTTTTTTAATCCTTGAATTATTTCTGGCTCCGCACCTTCTGCATCACATTTAATTAAATCTACCAAGCTTATTTTGTTTTTTTCAATAAAATCATCTAACGTTAAAGAATTTGATTTTGAGATTACTTTTTTTTCAGGTGAAAATTCTTTAAAATCTAAATTTTTATAATTATCTGTTTTTAAAGGTTTAATTAAAGTAGTTCCTCCAGTGATTGTATCGTAGTAAATTTCTTCAAAACCTGAATTATTTGAAATTGTTAAATTAAAAGTATTTATTTTATCAAAAAATTTTTTGGTATTTAGTTTTAACATTGAATATGCCGCTTTATCATGTTCTATGGAAAATACATTTGAGTTTCTTTTAACACAATAAATTGAAAACTCACCAATATTAGCTCCTATATCAATAATATTTGAAGCATTTTTTTTGAAAACATTTTCAAATACAGGAGATCCGTAAGAATTTGCTAAAAATTCGATTCTTTTATTAAAGCCGCTTGAAAAATTTAAGCACCTAAAAACAGTGGGTGTATTTATAACTCCTTCTTCTGTATCAACTGTGTAATGAACATCATTTACTTTTTTTATTTTGAACTCTTTTATTTTATTCTTAATACCTAAATTACTAAGAAATCTAATATAAAGATTTAAAATGAAGGAAATTATGTTTGTATTATTAAATGATATAAACGCGAGTATTTTATATTTTATGTCTAAGTCTGCGTTTAAATATTCTTTCATGATGTTTTTTACGTAATTTTAATTTTAAATTAATTACAATAAAATTATTTAAAAATTTTTTTCAGTGCATAAATCAAGCCAATTGAGCTATTAGTACTGGTCAGCTGCACGCATTACTGCGCTTCCACATCCAGCCTATCAACGTGGTGGTCTACCACGGCTCTATAGGAAGAACTAGTTTTGAGGTGAGTTTCCCGCTTAGATGCTTTCAGCAGTTATCTCGTCCATACTTAGCTACCCGGCACTGCAGCTGGCGCTACAACCGGTCCACCAGTGGTATGTTCAACCCGGTCCTCTCGTACTAGGGTCAACTCCTCTCAATTCTTCTACACGCATAGCAGATAGGGACCGAACTGTCTCACGACGTTCTGAACCCAGCTCACGTACCACTTTAATTGGCGAACAGCCAAACCCTTGGGACCTGCTCCAGCCCCAGGATGTGATGAGCCGACATCGAGGTGCCAAACACTGCCGTCGATATGAGCTCTTGGGCAGTATCAGCCTGTTATCCCCGGCGTACCTTTTATCCGTTGAGCGATGGCCCTTCCACTCAGAACCACCGGATCACTATGACCGACTTTCGTCTCTGCTCGACTTGTCAGTCTCACAGTCAGGCAGGCTTATGCCATTGCACTCTACGAACGATTTCTGACCGTTCTGAGCCTACCTTCGCACGCCTCCGTTACTATTTGGGAGGCGACCGCCCCAGTCAAACTACCCACCATACAATGTCTTGATGCCGGATAACGGCGATCAGTTAGATACCAAGAAAAACAAAAGAGGTATTTCACTGGTGACTCCACAAAAGCTGACGCCTTTGCTTCAATGTCTCCCTCCTATGCTAAATATGTTTTTCCTAATACCAATGTAAAGTTGCAGTAAAGGTGCACGGGGTCTTTCCGTCTAACTACGCGAACTCCGCATCTTCACGGAGAATTCAATTTCACTGAGTTGATGTTGGAGACAGCGGAGAAATCGTTACGCCATTCATGCAGGTCGGAACTTACCCGACAAGGAATTTCGCTACCTTAGGACCGTTATAGTTACGGCCGCCGTTTACTGGGGCTTCAGAAGTTAGCTTGCACCAACCGCATTAACCTTCCAGCACCGGGCAGGCGTCAGACCCTATACATCCACTTACGTGTTAGCAGAGCCCTGTGTTTTTGATAAACAGTCGCTTCTCCCTGGCTTGTGCCACCCTCCTATAGTTGCCTACAAGAAGGTCTTCCTTATCCCGAAGTTACGGAAGTATTTTGCCGAGTTCCTTCAACATCATTCTCTCAAGCGCCTAAATATACTCTATTAATCCACCTGTGTCGGTTTAGGGTACGGTCTAATGATGGAGCTATTTCTTGGAACCTTTTCGCGGCAAGTTCAATCCATTAAGAACTCACAACTTACAAGATCCGTCACTACCATCTGGTTAAGGAATATTAACCTTATTTCCATCGACTACGGCTTTCGCCCTCGCCTTAGGTGCCGACTAACTCTGCGCGGATTAACCTTGCGCAGAAACCCTTGGATTTTCGGCGAAGAAGTTTTTCACTTCTTTTATCGTTACTTATGTCAGCATTCGCACTTCTGATACCTCCAGGATCCCTCACGGGTATCCCTTCACAGGCTTACAGAACGTTCCGCTACCAGTTATAATTTTCGAAAAAATTATAAATCCACAGATTCGGTATATGATTTTAGCCCCGTTACATCTTCGGCGCAGAAACTCTATTAGACCGGTGAGCTGTTACGCTATCTTTAAAGGATGGCTGCTTCTAAGCCAACCTCCCGGCTGTTAAGGAATTTCCACATCCTTTCACACTTAATCATAATTTGGGGACCTTATCTGGTGGTCTGGGCTCTTTCCCTCTCGACCATGGACCTTAGCACCCACAGTCTGTCTGCTGAAGAATAACATTTAGCATTCGGAGTTTTATTAGGTTTGGTAAGAATCTCTTCCCCCTAGCCCATTTAGTGCTCTACCTCTAAATGTCTATTTATTCAACGCACTACCTAAATAGTTTTCGCGGAAAACCAGCTATCTACGAATTTGGTTGGCCTTTCACCCCTTACCACAAGTCATCCAAAGACTTTTCAACGTCAACTGGTTCGGTCCTCCGGTAAGTGTTACCTTACTTTCAACCTGCTCATGGTAAGCTCATTCGTTTTCGGGTCTAATTCATTAAACTAATCGCCCTATTAAGACTTGCTTTCGCTGCGCCTACACCTAGATGGCTTAAGCTTGCTTAATAAATTAAGTCACTGACCCATTATACAAAAGGTACGCCGTCACTCTAAAAAGAGCTTCGACTGATTGTAGGCATGCGGTTTCAGGTTCTATTTCACTCCCCTAATAGGGGTTCTTTTCACCTTTCCCTCACGGTACTAGTTCACTATCGGTCACTGAAGAGTATTTAGGCTTAGAGGGTGGTCCCCCTATATTCGAGCAGGATTTCACGTGTCCCGCTTTACTCAAGAATTTTGTCAAACATTACTCATACGGGACTATCACCCTCTATGGTTAGCATTTCCAAACTATTCAAATTTTTTTAACAAAATTACTGGCCTAGTCCGCGTTCGCTCGCCACTACTAACGGAATCTCATTTGATTTCTTTTCCTCTGGTTACTTAGATGTTTCAGTTCTCCAGGTTCTCTCTTTAAACCTATGTATTCAGTTTAAAGTACCACATAAAGTGGTGGGTTTCCCCATTCGGAAATTTTCGGATCAAAACTTACATACAGCTCCCCGAAACTTATCGCAGTATATCACGTCCTTCATCGGCTTTCAGTGCCAAGGCATCCACTACACGCCCTTAAACGCTTGATTTATGCACAGAAAAAAATTCTGTGTTGAATCAAATTTTTATTTTGAACATTAGCTAATAACCTTACTAATGTTCGGATATAGATATTGATATTAATTATTTTATTCTTTACGATTTCTTATAACTAAGTGTTTTGGTGGAGGATAGCGGGATCGAACCGCTGACCTCCTGAATGCAAATCAGGCGCTCTCCCAGCTGAGCTAATCCCCCATGATCTTAAATTGGTGGGCCGAGAAAGACTCGAACTTTCGACCCCACCCTTATCAAGGGTGTGCTCTAACCAACTGAGCTACCGGCCCCCATGCAAGAGAAACACTACTTTAAGAAGAGAAATGAGGACGGTCAACATTACCTGTATATTATTTAGAATAAAATTTTACTTTTATTCATCCTTAGAAAGGAGGTAATCCAGCCGCAGGTTCCCCTACGGCTACCTTGTTACGACTTCACCCCAGTCGCTGACTATACCGTGGTCAAGGGTTTGAAACCTTGCCTTAAGGTAGAACCAACTCCCATGGTGTGACGGGCGGTGTGTACAAGACCCGGGAACGCATTCACCGTGGCACGCTGATCCACGATTACTAGTAATTCCAGCTTCATGCACTCGAGTTGCAGAGTGCAATCCGAACTGAGGTATCTTTTGAGGATTTGCTTGACCTCGCAGTCTTGCTTCCTGTTGTAGATACCATTGTAGCACGTGTGTAGCCCAACACGTAAGGGCCATGAGGACTTGACGTCATCCCCACCTTCCTCCAGCTTATCACTGGCAGTTCTTTCAGAGTGCCCAACTAAATGATGGCAACTAAAAGTGAGGGTTGCGCTCGTTGCGGGACTTAACCCAACATCTCACGACACGAGCTGACGACAGCCATGCAGCACCTGTGTTTCGTCCGGCCGAACCGAAAACTTTAATCTCTTAAAGTCGCGACGAACATGTCAAGTGTTGGTAAGGTTCTGCGCGTATCTTCGAATTAAACCACATGCTCCACTACTTGTGCGGGTCCCCGTCAATTCATTTGAGTTTTAACCTTGCGGTCGTACTCCCCAGGCGGTGTGTTTATCGCTTTCGCTGCGACACTGAAAATAAATTTCCAACGTCTAACACACATCGTTTACGGCATGGACTACGAGGGTATCTAATCCTCTTCGCTACCCATGCTTTCGTTCCTCAGTGTCAGTAATGATCCAGAAAGCTGCCTTCGCAATTGGTATTCTTTCTAATATCTACGAATTTCACCTCTACACTAGAAATTCTGCTTTCCTCTATCATACTCTAGCTGAAAAGTTTTGATGGCAGTTCCAGAGTTAAGCTCTGGGATTTCACCACCAACTTTTTCAACCACCTACGAACTCTTTAAGCCCAGTAATTCCGAACTACGCTAGGTCCCTTCGTATTACCGCGGCTGCTGGCACGAAGTTAGCCGGACCTTCTTATTCGGGTACAGTCATTTTCTTCCCCGACGAAAGAGCTTTACAACCCAAAGGCCTTCTTCACTCACGCGGCATCGCTGCATCAGAGTTTCCTCCATTGTGCAAGATTCCCCACTGCTGCCTCCCGTAGGAGTTTGGGCCGTGTCTCAGTCCCAATGTGGCTGATCATCCTCTCAAATCAGCTATTGATCACAGTCTTGGTAGGCCATTACCCCACCAACAAACTAATCAAGTGCAGGCTCATCCAATGGTGCATAAAGCTTTCTCCGTAAAGACTTATCCAGTATTAGCACAAGTTTCCTCGTGTTATTCCAGGCCAAAGGGTAGATACCCACATGTTACTCACCCGTCTGCCACTAAGTATTGCTACTTCGTTCGACTTGCATGTGTTAGGCGTGCCGCCAGCGTACGTTCTGAGCCATGATCAAACTCTCAAGTTTAAAAACGGCGCACACTAGCTTCCATATAAATTCTAAGAATAAAACTTATATGTGATTGAAGTGTGTACGACAAATTTTTGGTAACCTTAACCGTCCACACTTCTCTTCTTAAATTTTTACTTTTTAAATAGCTAATTGAACAAAAAAGCTCAATAATCCTCACTTTTTTATTGTATTTACAATAATATAACTGAGAAAGTTCAGTGCTTATAGGCTAAAAATATA
>CABYSP010000029.1 GCA_902521675.1 uncultured Pelagibacteraceae bacterium | reverse complement strand
CGATAAAAAAAATTTTGCATTAAATTAAGTTTAAAATTGTTATTTTGAAATATTAAATTTTTTTTTATTTAATTTTATTATTTATCTAAATGATTATATTAAATTAATGAGTATGAAAAATAAAATTAATATTAATAATTTTTTAACTTATTCAATCTATCTTTGGTATTTTTTCTTAGTAGTTGTTGGTTTAATAGTTGGTTCCTCAGCTGGAGATGATCATGGTGATTATATAATTAATTGGCAGAGATCTTTAATTGAGAGAGACCCTTGGCAAGAGACAGATCCAGTCACAGGTCAAGTTAATGTTTATGGACCACTACATCCTTTAATGTCTTTTTTTTATTACTTTCATCCAATGTTACCCAAATTTTTTTATATGTTAATGTTTACATTATCAAATTTATATATTTTTAATCTTCTAAAAAAAAAAAAAAAGGGTACTTTAATACTTTTTCAAATATTTTATTTTTTTTTCTAGCGATTCCTTTTAACTTTTTATTTATAAATTATATATTTATTTTTGGTCATAATGATGCATTGGTCTTTGGATTGATAGTATTTGGTTTAGTATTTAGGATCCAAAATAGGCATGCGTTATCAGCAATATTCATTACACTTTCAATTTTAGAAAAATACTACACTGCAGTATTAGTTCCATTTATATTATTAGATTATTTCATAAACAAAAACTCTAAAGATTTATATAAATTTTTAATTTTTTCGATTATGACCGCTTTTATTGTGATCTTACTTACTTTTTTACTTTATGGTTTTAATTTAAATTTTTTATATAACTACATTACAGCAAAAAGTAGCACTGGTGTATTTTCTTATCTAAGCTCCTTTAAATGGTATATTGATTTATTTAATAACCGTTTAGGTCATCTGGATGGTATTTACGATTTACTATTGAAAACAAGTTTTTTTACTATGTTGATAGTATATTTTTCTTTTTTATATTTTTCTACTAGTCAAAAATTTAAAACTTACTTTTCAATGTCAATTGCGTTATGGATAGTCTTCACATTACATAGTGGATCATTTATGACTTACTACATAGTTGTTATATCTTTATTTGTGATGATAGCTTTCGAGGAAAATGAAAATTTATATATAAAATTACAAAATATTGTGTTGCCTTATTTTATATATTTATCTGCAAGTAGTTTCTTGTATTTATTTGCGTCCGATGGTTATAATCAAATTTTAGGTCATTTGAGAAATATATCAGGTTTTATAAATTTATTTTTTAGTTTCTTTACAATCTTTTTGTTAATAGCTTTTTATATGTTAGATAAAAAGAAATTAAATAAATGACTCTTTTAAAAAAAAAATTTAATACTGTAATTGTAGTTCCAACTTTTAATAACCATCAAGATATAAAGAAATTATTTAAATATTTTAACAATTCAAATTTAAAAAATTACTTTATATGTTTTGTAGATGATAGTTTCGATAATAAAACTAAATTATATATTAAAAAATATTTTAAAAAAAACTTTAAAATTTTAAATGGTCCAAAAATTAAAAATGGAAGATGTGAAGCAATAAAGTTAGGATTTAAATGGTCATTAAAAAATTTAAAGGTCAAATCTTTTGTTGAAATGGATTCAGACTTATCTTTTTATCCAAATGATATTATTAAAGGTTTGAAGCTTATTAATAAAAGTAACGATGTAGCCATTGGTTCAAAATATCACAAATCGTCAAAAGTAATTAAGAGGGGTATTATCAGAAAATTTATTAGTTATTTTGTATCTTATCTGTGTAATAAATATTTTGATCAAAAAATATACGACTATACTAATGCTTTTAGGTGTTATAATAAAAGAGCAATTTTAGAAATTCTTAATAAAAAAATTAAATTTGATGCTCCAGCTGAAAATTTGAATATAATTTTACTACTTATATATAAAAAGATGATTATTGCTGAATTTCCTTGCACATATTTAGGTCAAAAAAATTCTCACTGGTCAGCGCTAAATCATAATTTGATTTTGATATTTGTGAAACAAATTTTCCAAACAATTTATATTTTTATTTTTTACCTAAAAAAAATTGATTAAATATATTTTTTTTTATTCTTATAAAAATCATTAAGCGTGAGATCTAGACATTTTTCAAATCTATATTTGGGTTTCCATCCATATGATTTTGCAATTTTACAATCTATAATTTTTCTAGGCGTTCCATCCAATGATTTGTCATTATTAAACTTTATTTTTGTTTTGAGTTTCATTTTTTTTGCAATTAATTTTATAAAGGTTTTTACAGATTTTTCATATCCACTTCCTACATTTATTAAACTATGATTAGTTTTTTTTTTTATAAAAAAAATACATGCATCAGCAATTTCATCTACATAGGTCATTTCTCTTTTTGCGTTTCCAGTTCCCCAAAAAATAATTTCTCTTTTATTCTGAGTTTTTGCAAAATATAACTTTTTTATTACTGCTGGTAAAAAATGAGAATTTTGAAGATCATAATTGTCATTTGGACCAAATAAGTTGGACGGCATTAAACATTTAAAATTTGTTTTATATTGATAGTTATATGCTTCACATAATTTAACACCTGCAATTTTTGCAATCGCATATGGTTCATTTGTTGGTTCAAGTTTGTCTGATAATAAATAATTTTCTTTAATTGGTTGCTTAGCATACTTTGGATAAATACAACTTGATCCTAGAAAAATAAGAGATTTAACTTTATATTTAAAACTTGAAGTAATTACATTATTTTGAATTTGTAGATTTTCTATTAGATAATCTGCTTTATATTTTTTATTTGCTAATATTCCACCTACTTTTGCTGCGGCATTTATAACATACTCAATTTTGTTTTTCTTAAAAAAAAGATCAACTTTTTTTTGGTCTCTTAAGTCTAACTCTTTTTTATTTGCAGTGATGATATTTTTATAATTCAATATCCTTAATTTTCTAACAATTGAAGATCCAACTAAACCATTATGACCAGAAACAAAAATTTTCGAACTTAGTTTCATTTTAATTTTTTATTTTCTTCATCAATCATTTCCGAAATTAGTGAATTTATATTGTATTTTGGTCTCCATTTTAGCTCTTTTTTTGCAAATTTTGAGTCCCCAAGCAATGACTCAACTTCTGTTGGTCTAAAATAATTTTTATCAATAGAAATTATTTCTTTATTATTCCAATAAGCTTTTTCTTTTAAACCTTTACCTTTCCAAGTTATTTTCATTCTTAGATATTTTGCACTAAGGTTTATGAATTCCTTAATGGTATACTGATTACCTGTAGAAATTACATAATCTTTAGCATATTTTTTTTGCATCATCATCCACATCGCTTCCACATAATCTTTTGAATGGCCCCAGTCTCTTTTTGAATATAAATTACCAAGATATAATTTTTGTTGTTTACCTTTCTTTATTTTACACATTGCATTAATGATTTTTTTTGTCACAAAGGTTTCACCTCTAAAAGGACTTTCATGATTAAATAAAATACCGTTGCAGGCAAATATATCGTAAGCTTCTCTATAATTAATAGTTATCCAATGAGCAAAAACTTTTGATACAGCATAAGGACTACGTGGATAAAAATTAGTTTTTTCATTTTGTGGTGGCTTTGTACCACCAAACATTTCGGAGCTTCCTGCTTGATAGTATTTTATTTTTTTGTGAAGTTTTAAAGTTTTAATTGAATCTAAAATTCTTAATGTACCTAGTGCAACTACATCAGCGGTATATTCAGGTATATCAAAAGAAACTCTTACTTGGGATTGAGCTGCCAAGTTGTATATTTCATCTGGTTTTATCTCAGAAATTATTTTCATAACAGATGTTGAGTCAGCTATATCTCCATAATGTAAATAAAAATTAGTTCTGTTGTGTGGGTCAATATAAATATCATCTAACCTCTCAGTATTTAAAGAAGAACTTCTTCTTTTTACTCCATGAACAATATAATTTTTTGAAAGTAGAAATCTAGCTAGATACGCGCCATCTTGACCTGTAATTCCAAAAATTAATGATATTTTCTTTTTCATAAATGTAATCAAAATATAGATTAAAAAATATAATTATAAAACAATTTTAAATTATAATTTATTAAAAATAATTTTAGTTGATTATCTTAACTAATTATATATATAAACTTCATGAATATATTGGTTACCGGAGGTGCAGGATATATTGGGTCGGTATTGGTTCCTAAATTACTCAATAAAGGATATGTTGTAACAGTTCTGGACAATCTAAGCTTTGGTCTTGATGGTCTTTTAGTAAATTTTTCAAATAAAAATTTTAAACTTATTAATGAAAGTGTTTATGAATCAAAATATATTAAAGAAAATATAGAAAAGTATGATTTTGTAATTCATTTAGCTGCAATTGTAGGTTATCCAGCATGTAAAAAAAATCCGGATTTAGCTGTTAAAATTAATAAAGAGTCTACTGATCAAATATGCGAGCTTTTAATAAAAAAAAATATACCTATTCTTTATGCCTCAACAGGAAGTAATTATGGAGCCGTAGTTGGTGAAATTTGTAAAGAGGAGACACCATTAAATCCTGTTTCTATTTATGGAGAAACCAAAACAGCTGCTGAAAATATTGTACAAAATACAAATAATTATTTAAATTATAGATTTGCTACAGCATTTGGAGTAGCGCCAAGAATGAGATTGGACTTATTAATAAATGATTTTGTATATCAGGCAATTAAAAATAAAAATTTAACAATATATGAAAAAAATTTTAAACGAACATTTATTCATGTTTTGGATATTGCAGATAATATTATTTTTGGAATGGAGAAATTTACAAGTTTAAAAAATAATGTTTATAATATTGGCTCAAATGAAATGAATTTTTCCAAGTCACAGTTAGCTGATTTACTTAAAAAAAAAATATCTTTTTATTTGCATTATGCAGAAATTGGCACAGATGAAGATAAAAGAAATTATGAAGTAGATTATACTAAAGCAATAAATGCAGGGTTTAAAACTAAAATTGATATCGACTCAGGTTTAAATGAGTTAATAAAAGTTTGTCAGCATATATCGATACAAAACAAGTATTCAAATATTTAAAATGAAACCCATAGTATCAATTATAGGTTTGGGTAAGTTGGGTGCATCTATGATGGGATGCTTTTCCTCAAAAAATATAGAGGTTTTGGGTTATGATAATAATCCAAAAGTAATCAATTTAGTTAAAAAAGGAAAGTCTCCAGTAGATGAAACAGGTTTAGGAGATTTAATAAAAAAATATAAAAAAAATATTTTAGTTACAAATAATTTAAAAAATTTATTAGATAAAACAAACATCACTTTTATAGTTGTACCTACACCAACAGCAAATGATGGATCGTACGATCTAAAAATAATAAAAAAAAGTTTAATTAAATTTTCAAAATTATTAAAGAATAAAAACAAATATCATTTAATTGTTTTATGTAGTACTGTGCTACCAGAGGACTCAGAAAATAAATTAATCCCTATTATTGAAAAATATTCACAAAAAACCTTTAAAAAAAATTTTGGTTTTATATATTCTCCAGAATTTATTTCATTAGGAAATATTATTAGTGAATATTTAAATCCAGAAATAGTTTTAATAGGTAGCGAAAACGAAAAAGATAATAAAATTTTATCAAATATTTATAAAAAATTATATTCACCCAAAAAATTTAAATTTATGAATTTAAAAGAGGCAGAATTGACAAAAATTTCAGTAAATAGTTTGATGACAGCAAAGATAAGTTTTTCAAACATGATTGGTTTATTTTGTTTAAATATGAAAAATGCAAATTCCAATTTAGTTTTAGGTACTGTTAAAAATTTTTTTGAAAATTTCAAAAAAGGATATAAATCTGGTTTGGGTTATGGAGGACCATGTTTACCTAGAGATAATTTGGCTCTTTTGTATTTAAACAATAAGTTTGGTTTAAATATAAATATGCCAAAATCTATCGATCAAACAAATAATAGTATACCTGAAAACTTATTTAATATTTTTTTCAAAAAAATTAAAAATAAAAAAATTTTATTTATAGGTATTT
>CABYSP010000028.1 GCA_902521675.1 uncultured Pelagibacteraceae bacterium | reverse complement strand
TGTCTTCTTTGAACTGAACAATCTCTTTCATGAAGGTGAACTGCTCTATTTTTTCCAGCTAATATTTGAACCTCAATATGTCTAGGATTTTGGAAAAATTTTTCTATGTAAACTTCATCATTACTAAAGTATTTCTGTGCTTCTGATTTTGCAGTTGAAAACAAAGTTTCAAATTCTTCTTCCTTATAAACTATTTTCATACCTTTACCTCCACCTCCACCTGAGGCTTTGATTAAGACAGGAAAACCAATTTTTTTACAAAGTTCTTTTGCTTCAGAAACATCTTTTACTCCTCCTAAGGAGCCCTCGATAACAGGCAATCCATTTTCTTTAGCTATTCTTTTTGCTTGAATTTTATCACCCATCATTTCAATGTGTTTTGATGAGGCTCCTATAAAATTAATTTTATTCTCTTCTAAAATTCTTGCAAAATTTGCATTTTCCGAGAGAAAACCATAGCCAGGATGAACAGCATCAGCATTTGTCAGTTCTATTGCTGACATTAATGCTGGAATATTTAAGTAACTATTTGCCGGTTGATGAGAACCTATACAAACACTTTCATCTGCTAATCTCACATGCATACTCTCTCTGTCTACATCTGAGTGAACTGCAACAGTAGATATTCCCCATTCCTTACAAGCTCTAATAATTCTAACTGCAATTTCCCCGCGGTTTGCAATTAAAATTTTTTTAAACATTATTTATTCTAGGATAATAATAGTTTGACCAAATTCTACAGGTTGGCCATCCTTAACACAAATTTCTTTTACTATACCATCTGCTGTTGAAGGAACATGGTTCATTGTTTTCATTGCCTCAACAATCATAATTGTATCACCTTTTTTAATTTTTTTTCCAATCTCAACAAACTTCTTAGCACCAGGTTCTGGTGCATGATAGGCAGTTCCAATTATAGGTGAAGTAATTTCAGTTCCTGATTTAATATTTTGAGTTTGAGTAGATGCTGAACTTGTTGCAGGTGATGAGGGCGAAATAACTTGTGGTTGATTGCTAATTGAAACATTATATTTTGATACTTTAATTTTTGTATCCTTTTGAGTTATCTCTATTTCAGTAAGATTAAATTCTTTTAAATAATCATTTAATTCTTTAATTATTTTTTTATCTATTTTCATTTTGTAAAATCTTTTGTAATGAAATTATGGCCAAAATATATCCTTCAGCACCTAATCCAAAAATTCCTCCAGTTACGACACCACTTATAAGTGATTTATGTCTAAATTCTTCTCTTTTATAAATATTAGATAAATGTAGCTCGATTATTGGTTTTTTAAATAAATCCAAAGCATCCCTTATAGCCACAGAAGTATGAGTAAATGCTGCAGCATTTATAATCATACCATCAAATTTTTTTCTAGCATCTTGAATTATGTTAACAAGCTCTCCCTCAACATTAGATTGGGCAAATTCAACGTGAAGATCAATTTCTTTTGCTTTTTTTGAACAATTCTCTTTAAGTTGGTCAAACGTAGTTGATCCATATTGTGATTGTTCTCTTTCTCCTAATAGATTAAGATTTGGACCATTAATAATAATTATTTTATTATTCATTCAGCATTTATATACGATGAAAAAAATAAAAAAAATAAAAATTAAAATAAATGGTAAAATCAAATCTATAAGTCAAGATTCTAAACTCTCTGTTGTGTTAAAAAATCTAAAAATACCGTTAAATAAAGTAGCAATTGAACTAAATCAAGAAATAATAGATAAAAAAAAAATTAATAAAATAAAATTAGATAAAAATGATAAAATTGAAATAGTTCATTTTATTGGAGGTGGTTAATTTGAAAAAAGATAGTCTAATTATTGCAAATAAAAAATTTAATTCCAGATTAATTGTTGGAACGGGAAAATATAAAAGTATGTCTGAGTGCGCAAAAGCAATTAAGCTGTCTGGGGCAGAAATCGTAACGGTTGCTGTAAGAAGAGTTAATATTTCAGATAAAAAAAAGCCTTTATTGATGGATTATATTGACCCAAAAAAAATTACATATTTACCAAATACTGCTGGATGCTTTAATTCTAAAGATGCTTTGAGAACATTAAGATTAGCCAGAGAAATAGGTGGTTGGAAGTTGGTTAAATTAGAAGTTTTAGGAGATAAAAAAAATTTATTTCCTGACATGATAGAAACTTTAAAATCAACAGAGGTTTTAGCTAAAGAGGGTTTTAGGGTTATGGTTTATTGCAATGATGACCCTTTAATGGCTAAGCGTCTAGAAAATTCAGGAGCTGATGCAATAATGCCTCTAGCTGCGCCAATTGGATCGGGACTAGGCATTCAAAACAAAATCAATATTCAAATAATTAGAAAACAAACCAAACTTCCATTAATTATTGATGCTGGTTTGGGTCAAGCATCTGACGCAACAATTTCAATGGAGCTAGGATGTGATGGAGTACTTGTTAATACAGCAATTGCAAAAGCCAAAAAACCTTTTGAAATGGCACTTGCTTTTAAAAATGCAGTTATCGCTGGTAGACAATCCTACAAGTCTGGCAGAATAGATAAAATTTTGATGGGTAATCCATCATCTCCATCAAAGGGAATTATTTAGTTTTTTTATAATATCTTTTTTTCTTATAAGTTTTTTTGTTTATTTTTTTATTTTCTTTTTTTTCTAAAAACTTATTTTCCTTATTTTGGATTTCTAAATTTTTTAATTTTTCGTAATATTCTACTAATTCAATTGTTTTCTTGGATTTATTTTTAAAATCTATAATGTACTCTGGTATTATTAAAGAATAGTCGCTTATTATATCTATCTTTATTTTATTTTTTTTTTCAAAATAAGTTAGGTCATTAACAAAATTTTCTTTAAGAAAATCTGAAACTTTTTCACATACTTTTAATTCAACAAATTTAGCTTTATTGATAACTGCTTTTAATTCAACAATCTTTAGTAGTTTTTGAGCAAAAGACTCATCCGTTAATGTAACTTTCCATTTAATTGCACTTTCTCTTAGCCTTTGTCTTGACATCTCTAAAAGGCCAAAATTACTTATTCTTCCAATTTGAATTCTTGCTCTATCTGTTCTGCATTTTTCTTTTAGTTTTCTTTCTACCAATCTCCTATTTCCATAACTCAGCATATCAATAAAATCTATAATGATTAAACCAGATAAATCTCTTATCTTTATTTGTCTTGCAATTTCTTCTGCAGCTTCAATATTCGTATCTAAAGCAGTACTTTCAACATTTTTTCCTTTTATTGAACTTCCAGAATTTATATCAATAGAGACTAAAGCCTCGGTTGGGTTGATAACCAAATATCCTCCTGATTTAAGTTTAATTTCAGAGTCAAATATTTGATTTAATTTTTGCTCAATTTTTTCTTGAATAAATAGTGGAATTTTTCCTCTATATTTTTTAACTTTTTTCACATTTGATGGCATCATAGTTTTCATGAACGATTGAGCTTTTTTATAACCTTCATTACCTTCTACAATTATGTTTTGGGTATTTTCGTCAAACATATCTCTTAAAGTTCTTTTAATTATTTCGCTTTCTTGATGAATTAAAGAGGGAGCGATAGAGTTTATTGCATTTTCCTTTATTTGACTCCAAGAATTGATCAAAGTTGTTAAATCATTATTTATTTCATTTTTTGTTTTATTGCTTCCAGCAGTTCTTACAATTAATCCCATCTCCTTAGGTATTTCAATTTCATTTAAAATTGTTCTTATTTTTTTTCTATCAGCAGGATTAAATATTTTTCTTGATATACCTCCTCCTTTGGGAGTGTTTGGCATTAATACTATATATTTACCAGCAATAGAAATGAAAGTACTTAAAGCTGCACCTTTTTGACCTCTCTCGTCTTTAATTACCTGTACAAGAATTACCTGGTTAGGTTTAATTACTTCCTGAATTTTATATCTTTTAAATTTAAATCTATGCTCTTTCTTTTTTTCTTTTTCATAATCTAAATTTTCTTTTTCAGTAATATTTTCTTTATTATTTGAATCTTCTTCAATTTGTTCTTCTGATATCTTTTCTATAGGATCATCAATTTCTAGTTTTCCTTCAGCAATATTTTCCTCTTCTTTAGCCTCAACTTCTTTTGAAAGTTCTTCTCTAGCTTTTTCTTCCTCCTCTTTAATTCTTTCTAAATCTGCTTTTGGTATCTGATAATAATCTGATTGAATATCATTAAAAGACAAAAACCCATGCCTCTCTCTTCCAAAATCAACAAAGGCTGCTTGCAAAGAGGGTTCAATTCTACTTACTTTGCCTAAATAAATATTATTTTTAATTAAGTTATTTTTTAAACCTTCGTACTCGTAATCTTCAATATTTTCGCCTGATTTAAGAACAACTCTAGTTTCGTTAGGATGCGAAGCATCGATATATAAATTTTTTTCCATAATTTTGTGAATGTTAATTTCATTAGTAATTTAATTTTTTAAAATTTTGTTTAATATTCTTGCCATATCTTTAACAAATTCCAAGATATAATGAAATTAAAATGAATAAATTCTTTAGAAATATCTTTATTTTAATTACTTCTTTTATTCTTATATCAGCAATTTCGATAATAAGTGTTTTATGGACTTATTCTAATGATTTACCAGATTATAAATTTCTTAAAAGTTACAAACCTCCTGTTTCCAGTAAAGTCTACTCTGGTGATGGTGATTTAGTGGCAGATTTTTCAAAGGAAAAAAGAGTATTTGTTCCATTTAATTCAATTCCAAAAAATGTAATTAACGCATTTTTATCTGCTGAAGATAAAAACTTTTTCAAACATCCAGGTGTTGATGCAAAAGGTGTTATTAGAGCTGTAATAAATAATATTTCAAATATTTTATCATCTAAAAGGTTAGAGGGAGCATCTACAATTACTCAACAGGTAGCAAAAAACTTTTTATTAACAAATGAAGTAAGTTTAAATAGGAAAATTAAGGAAGCAATTCTAGCTTTTAGAATAGAGCGAGCTTTATCTAAAGAAAGAATTCTAGAACTTTATCTGAACCAAATTTATCTTGGAAGTGGAGCATATGGAGTAGCTGCAGCAAGCTTAGAATATTTTGATAAATCTATTAAAGATTTAAATTACTCAGAAGCTGCCTTGTTAGCAGCTTTACCAAAAGCACCTAGTAGATATAATCCTTATAGAGATCCAGATATAGCAAAATTTAGAAGAAATTTAGTTTTAAAAAATTTGTTAGATAATAATTATTTAACTTCAGGATGGTATGAAAAACTTACAAAAGAGGAGATAATTTTAAAAAAAAATAAAAAAATTTATTTAGAAGATGCTCAATATTTTATTGAAGATGTGAGAAAGAGCGTAATTGAAACTTTGAGCTATGATAAAGTTTATAATCAAGGTTTTAATATAAATACTCCAGTAGATTTAAATTTACAAACAATTGCAACAAAATCGCTACGAGAAGGACTGATAGAATATGATAAAAGAAAGGGATGGAGAGGACCACTTACTAACAAGATTTATAATTCAGAATGGAAAAAAAATTTAGAAAAGTATAAATTAGAAAATTCAATTAATTGGAAATTAGCAATAGTTAAAAATATAAATAAATTTTCAGCAGAAATAGAAACAGAAGATAATACCAAAGGTATTATTGAATATCAGAGTATTTCTTGGACTAAGAAAGAATTTAATAAATTATTAAAACCTGGTGATATTATTTATGTTAAAAATTTGAAAGAAAACGTTTTTAATTTACAACAATTACCAAAAGTAAATGGTGGAATTGTTGTGATGGATCCATTTACTGGAAGAGTTTTAGCACTAAGTGGTGGTTTTAGTTTTAAGCAAAGTGAATTTAACAGAGCAACTCAAGCTAAAAGGCAGCCAGGATCAGCTTTTAAACCTTTTGTTTATGCACTAGCCTTAGAGAACAATTTTACTCCAACATCATTAGTACTAGATGCACCACTGGTTTTAGATCAAGGAGATGATTTAAAAATGTGGAAACCAGAAAATTATGGAAAAAAATTTTATGGGCCTTCGACGTTGCGGGTTGGTTTGGAGAAATCTAGAAATTTAATGACAGTAAGAATAGCTCAAAATCTTGGTGTAGAGAAAATAGTTGATTTTTCAAAAATGTTAAAAATTTATGATAATCCAGAAGAACTCTTATCTATATCTTTGGGATCTGCAGAAACAACCTTATTAAAACTTACATCTGCTTATTCAGTTTTTGTTAATGGAGGAAAACTTGTTGAACCAATACTGATAGATAGAATTCAGGACAGTGAGGGAAATACTATCTTTAATAATGATAAAAGAAAATGTATTAATTGTGATCAAATTTCTTATTTAACTAACGATTATCCAGAGATTGAAAATAACCATACGCAAATTTTTTCTCCAGAAACAGCTTTTCAAATTACATCAATTTTAGAAGGAGTTGTACAAAGAGGTACAGCTAAAAAACTCAAAGATTTAAATTTAAATATTGCAGGTAAAACTGGAACAACAAATAAAAATACTGATACTTGGTTTATAGGTTTTACCTCAAATGTACTAGTTGGTGTTTATGTTGGTTCAGATAATCCAACTCCATTAGGAAAATATGAAACAGGATCTAAGACAGCTTT
>CABYSP010000027.1 GCA_902521675.1 uncultured Pelagibacteraceae bacterium | reverse complement strand
TAATTATCAAATTATAAAAATTTTTTTAGAAACCTTTTTAGGTAAATTCATTTTAATTGGAATAACCTGGTCATTTAGTTTTCAAATGTTAAGTGAAGTAAGACACTTGATTATGGATTTGGGCTATGGATTTGAATTACAAACAACAAGAATTACAGGTTTGCTAGTTATTTTTGGCTCGATTATTTTAACTATCCTAATTTATATAATTGGCAGAGGATTAATATAATGCTGCCAGTAACAAAAAAATGGTTATTTTTAAAAATTAGTTCCGCAATTTTACTACCTTTAATGTTTTGGTTTATTGTAAATTTAGTGAGTATTTATGATAAAAGTTATTTAGAAATAGTGAATTTTTTAACTACGCAACCTTCTAAATTTTTAATTGGGTTATTTTTAGTTATTGCTTATTTTTTTTCAGCTTTGACAATAAGTGAGGTTTTTGAAGACTATATTAATGATAAAAAAACCAAAAATGCCGCAAACAAAGTCCTAAATTTTTTTGCTATAACAATTCCAGTTATTACAATAATTGTAATTTTAAACTTAAATACATGAAAGCATACAATATTATAGACCATGAGTACGATGTTGTTGTACTTGGAGCAGGTGGATCAGGTTTAAGAGCAGCAGTAGGGCTTAGCGAAGCTGGCATAAAAACAGCTTGTATCTCAAAAGTATTTCCTACCAGAAGTCATACATCAGCTGCGCAAGGTGGAATATCAGCAGCTCTTGGAAACATGGGAGAAGATGATTGGAGATGGCATATGTATGATACTGTAAAAGGTGCAGATTGGTTAGGTGATCAAGATAGTATTGAATATCTATGTAAAGAAGCTCCTAAAGCAGTTTTAGAATTAGAGAAATATGGAGTTCCATTTAGCAGAACTGAAGAGGGAAAAATTTATCAAAGACCATTTGGTGGAATGACAAAAAATTATGGAAATGGAATAGTTCAAAGAACCTGTGCAGCAGCCGATAGAACAGGACATGCTATTTTACATACATTGTATGGACAAGCGTTAAAGCATAATACAGAATTTTTTATAGAATATTTTGCATTAGATTTGTTGATGAAGAATGGAGAATGCAAAGGTCTAATTGCTTGGAATTTGAATGATGGAACAATTCATAGATTTAGAGCGCATACAGTAATTATTGCTACAGGTGGTTATGGTAAAGTTTATTATTCAGCAACATCAGCACATACTTGCACAGGTGATGGTAATGCAATGGTTTTAAGAGCTGGATTACCGCTTCAGGATATGGAATTTGTTCAATTTCATCCAACAGGAATTTACGGCCATGGTACTTTAATAACAGAAGGTGCGCGAGGAGAAGGGGGCTATCTTACAAATTCTAAAGGTGAAAGATTTATGGAAAGGTACGCTCCAAATGCAAAAGATTTAGCATCAAGAGATGTTGTTAGCAGATCCATGTCTATAGAGATTAATGAAGGAAGAGGTGTTGGAAAAGATCAAGATCATGTTCACTTAAATCTAAGTCACTTGGATAAAGAGGTTATTGAAAGCAGGCTTCCTGGAATTACTGATGCAGCAAGATTATTTGCAAATGTAGATGTAACAAAAGAACCAATTCCTGTTGTACCAACAGTTCATTATAATATGGGTGGTATTCCAACAAACTATAAAGCAGAAGTATTAACTGTAAATGGCTCAGAAAAAACTGTTCCAGGTTTAATGGCTATAGGAGAAGCAGCATGTGTTTCTGTTCACGGAGCAAATAGACTTGGTTCTAATTCTTTAATTGATTTAGTAGTATTTGGAAGAGCGGCAGCTAAAAGAGCAGCAGAATTAGTTAAGCCAGGAACACCTCATGAAGAAATTCCCGAGTCAGAAACACAAAAATGTTTAGATAGATTTGATAAACTTAGAAATGCAGAAGGAGATAACAGTACTGCAGAACTTAGACTTTCAATGCAAAAAACTATGCAGTCCAAATGTGCAGTTTTTAGAACAGAAAAAAATCTTAAAGAAGGTGTTGATGAGATTAAAAAAACCTATGATGGTATGGACACAATCTCAGTAAAAGATAGGTCTTTAGTATT
This sequence comes from uncultured Pelagibacteraceae bacterium, assembly GCA_902521675.1. GTDB lineage: Bacteria > Pseudomonadota > Alphaproteobacteria > Pelagibacterales > Pelagibacteraceae > Pelagibacter. The sequence continues at coordinate 6,027 of CABYSP010000027.1, read as the reverse complement.
TAATACTGATTTAGTTGAAACATTGGAATTTGATAATTTAATAAGACAAGCAGTAACTACTGTAGAATCTGCATATCATAGAAAAGAGAGTAGAGGTGCCCACGCGAGAGATGACTATCCAAATAGAGATGACGAAAAATTTATGCAACATACTCTTGCTTGGTGTGATGGAAAAAATACAAAGATAAGTTACAGAGAAGTACACAAATCAACTTTAACAAACGAAGTTCAATATTTTCCACCACAAGAGCGAGTATATTAATGGTTCAATTGAGTTTACCTAAGAATTCTGAAATTAAAAAAGGTAAATATTTTAAAGATAAAACAGGATCAAAAAATTTAAGAAAAGTAAATATTTATAGATGGGATCCATCCACAGATGAAGGTCCTAGGATAGACACTTATGAAGTTGACATGGATAATTGTCCTTCAAAGGTCTTAGATATTTTAAATAAGATCAAAAATGAAATCGACTCAACTATAACATACAGAAGATCTTGTGCTCATGGTGTATGTGGTTCATGTGCAATGAATATGGGGGGTAAAAATGGCCTTGCTTGCACCACTCCACATGCTGAAATTGAAGGAGATATTGATATTTATCCTCTACCTCATTTAAAAGTTAAAAAAGATTTAATTGGTGATTTGGATGGATTGTACAAACAGTATCAATCAATTGAACCTTGGTTAAAAAATAACTCAACAAAACAGACAACAGAAATTTATCAGTCTAAAGAAGATAGAGCAAAACTTGATGGTGCTTACGAATGCATTATGTGTGCTTGCTGTTCTACATCTTGCCCAAGTTATTGGTGGAATGGAGATAAATATTTAGGTCCAGCAGTTCTGCTACAGGCTTATCGATGGATTATTGATAGTAGAGATGAAGAGAGAAAAGCTAGATTAAAAAAAGTTTCTGATGAATTAAAATTATATAGATGCCATACAATATTAAATTGTACAAATGCATGTCCTAAGGGCTTGAATCCAGCAAAAGCTATAGCTGAAATAAAAAAAATGTTAGCAACAGCTAATGTTTAAATAGACTATTCGATATTTTTGATCTAAAACACCGTATTCATGAAATTAATAGAACACTTCGTAAACGGTAAAATAATTCCGGGATCTTCAGATAAAAAGGGAAAAATTTTTAATCCAGCAACCGGCGAACAAGAGTCAGAGGTAAGACTTGCTTCAAGATCTGATTTAGATAGTGCTGTTGAAGTAGCAAAAAAAGCATTTGAAACTTGGTCTTTAAAACCTGCTCTACAAAGAGCTAGAATAATATTTAAATTTAAAGAATTAATTGAAAAAAATTCTGATGAATTAACGAAGTTAATAGTTTCAGAACATGGAAAAGTTTATGAAGATGCAAGAGGCTCTTTAACTAGAGGACTTGAGGTGGTAGAATTTGCTTGTGGAATACCACATTTATTAAAAGGTGAGTTTTCAGAAAATGTTGGTACCAATGTTGATAGTTGGTCAATTAGACAACCATTAGGAGTTGTTGCAGGTATCACACCTTTTAATTTTCCTGCTATGGTACCAATGTGGATGTTTCCAATAGCAATAGCTTGTGGAAACACTTTTATTCTTAAACCATCTGAAAAAGACCCTTCTTGCGCAATAAGATTAGCAGAACTACTTTCTGAGGCGGGTCTTCCAGAAGGAGTATTTAACGTGATAAATGGAGATAAAGAAGCTGTTGATGCAATTTTAGAAAACAAAGATATCAAAGCTGTTAGTTTCGTAGGATCTACTCCTATTGCAAAATATATTTATGAAAATTCAGCTAAAAATGAAAAAAGAGTTCAAGCTTTGGGTGGAGCAAAAAACCATTTAGTTGTTATGCCAGATTGTGACTTAGATGGTGCAGTAAATGGTTTAATGGGTGCCGCTTATGGTTCAGCTGGGGAAAGATGTATGGCTCAATCAGTTGCTGTTGCGGTCGGAGATATCGGTGATGAACTTGTATCAAGATTATCAAAAAAAGCTGAAGCTTTAAAAGTTGGTCCTGGAATGGATAAGGCATCAGAAATGGGACCTTTAGTTACAAAAGAACATTTAGAAAAAGTCACAAGCTACGTTGATTTAGGTGTCGAGGAAGGCGCAAAACTAGTGGTTGATGGAAGAGGTTTAAAACTTCAAGGTTATGAAAATGGTTTCTATATAGGTGGATGCTTGTTTGATCATGTAAATAAAGATATGAGAATTTACAAAGAGGAAATATTCGGTCCAGTCTTATCAGTTGTTCGAGTAAAAACCTTTGAAGAAGCTGCAAAATTAATTAACGACCATGAGTACGGAAATGGAGTTAGTATTTATACAAGAGACGGTGATGCAGGCAGAACTTTTGCAAGTAAAATTCAAGTAGGTATGGTTGGTATTAACGTGCCGATCCCAGTTCCAATGGCATTTCATAGTTTTGGTGGTTGGAAAAGATCATTATTTGGAGATAGTGGAATGCATGGTATGGAAGGAATAAAATTTTATACCAAACTTAAAACAGTAACATCTAGATGGCCTTCAGGTGTCCGATCAAATGCGGAATTTGTTATGCCAACAATGAAATAAAGGAAATAAATGACAAAAATATCTTTAATTGGTGCAGGCCAAATAGGCGGAACTCTTGCACATTTAATAGGAACAAAAGAATTAGTAAATGAAGTGGTTTTATTTGATGTAGCTAGTGGTATTGCAAAAGGAAAAGCATTAGATATTGCACAATCCTCATCTGTAGACGGTTTCAACGTTAGGTTTTCAGGAACTGATAACTATGAGGATATAAAAGATTCAGATGTAATTATAATTACAGCAGGTGTTCCAAGAAAACCTGGAATGAGCCGAGACGATCTTCTTGGAATTAATTTAAAAATTATTAAACAAGTTGCTGAGGGGGTAAAGAAAAATGCTCCTAACGCTTTTGTGATCTGTATCACCAATCCTTTAGACGTTATGGTTATGGCATTTCAAAAATTTTCAGGTTTGCCATCAAATAAAGTTGTTGGTATGGCTGGTATTTTAGATAGTTCGAGATTTAAATTATTTTTATCATTAGAACTTAATGTGCCAGTAAGAGAAATTGAGGCAATGGTTATGGGTGGTCATGGTGACACCATGGTTCCTATGCCGAGATTTACAAAAATTTCAGGTAAACCATTGTTGGATCTTGTAAAGGACGGAAAGATTTCTTCAGAAAGAGTTGAGGAAATTAATCAAAGAACACGAGATGGTGGTGCGGAAATAGTCAAATATTTAGAAAAAGGATCAGCCTTTTATGCACCAGCAGCTTCAGGTGTTCAAATGGCAGAAGCATATTTGAATGATCAGAAAAAATTATTACCCTGTGCTGTTCAATTAAATGGAGAATACGGTGTTAAAAATGTTTATGCAGGTGTTCCTGTTGTCATTGGAAAAGATGGTGTAGAAAAAATTGAAGAGATTGATTTAGATGAAAAAGAAAAAAAAGAATTTATGCATTCAATAGATGCTGTAAAAGCTTTATGGGAAGCTGCATCTAAAATAGATCCTGATTTATCTAAATAATAATGAATATTCACGAGCATCAAGCTAAACAAATATTAAAAAAATATGGGGCTGTAGTTCCCGAAGGAGTATTTGCGCTTAATGTTGATGAACTTATTCAAAAAGCAAAAGCACTCAAAACTGAGAAATATGTGCTTAAAGCACAAATCCATGCTGGAGGTAGAGGAAAAGCTGGTGGTGTAAAAATTTTAAACTCTATCGAGGAACTAACGGTAGCAGCTAAAGAATTATTAGGAAAAACACTAGTTACTCATCAAACTGGCCCTGATGGTAGAGAGGTAAAAAGATTATACGTAGAAGAATCATCAAATATAGGTAAAGAATTTTACTTATCGTGTTTGGTTGATAGGGCAAGTTCTAAAATTGCATTTATATCAAGTGACCAAGGAGGGATGGACATTGAAGAAGTTGCGAGCAGTTCACCTGAAAAAATTATAACTACAAAAGTTGATATGAGTGATGAAATTTCCGAGTCAGATTGTGAAAAAATAATTAATATTTTTAATTTAAATGAAGACGCAAAAAAACAAGCAATAACATTAATTAAATCAATATATAAAATGTTTGTGAATACTGATGCAAACATGGTTGAAGTAAATCCATTAATTTTGACAAAAGAGGAAAAAATTGTTTGTTTAGATGCAAAAGTTAATTTCGACTCTAACGCTTTATTCAGGCATCCAGAAATTGTTGAATTAAGAGATTTAAATGAGGAAGATCCTACCGAGATAGAAGCTAGCAAGCATGATCTTGCATATATCAAGCTAGATGGAAGTATTGGCTGTATGGTAAATGGAGCAGGATTAGCGATGGCAACAATGGATATAATTAAATTGTATGGTAAAGAGCCAGCAAATTTTTTAGATGTAGGCGGTGGCGCATCCAAAGAAAAAGTATCTGCTGCATTAAAGATAATTCTCTCAGATAAAAATGTTAAAGGTATTTTAATTAATATTTTTGGAGGAATAATGAGATGTGATGTCCTTGCCCAAGGAGTAGTTGATGCAGCTAAAGAAATTAATATTAGTGTACCTTTAGTTGTAAGATTAGCAGGTACAAATTTCAAGGAAGGAAAAGAAATTCTTGATAATTCTGGTTTAAAATTAATTTCTGCAGAAAATTTAGATGATGCTGCTAAGAAAATTGTTGAGGCGATAAATTAAAATGTCGGTTTTGGTAAATAAAAATACTAAAGTAATTTGTCAGGGATTTACAGGCTCACACGGAACATTTCATTCAGAGCAGGCTATAAAATATGGAACCAATCTTGTTGGTGGAGTTACGCCAAAGAAAGGTGGACAAAAACATTTAGACAGACCAGTTTTTAATAGCGTTTTAGAGGCAAAAAATGAAGTAGGAGCAGACGCAACTATGATTTATGTACCTGCTAAATTTGCAGCAGCAGCAATCATTGAAGCTATTGATGCATCAGTTGAACTTATTGTTTGTATAACAGAGGGAATTCCAATTCAGGATATGCTTAAGGTCAGACAAAAATTAAGTGGATCTAGTAGCAGATTAATTGGACCTAATTGTCCGGGAATAATTACACCAGATGAATGTAAAATTGGGATTATGCCAGGAAGTATTCACAAAAGAGGAAGTGTTGGAATTGTATCAAGGTCAGGAACATTGACATATGAAGCAGTAGCCCAAACAACTGAAAATGGACTTGGTCAATCAACTTGTATTGGTATTGGTGGTGATCCTATTAATGGAACAAATTTTATAGATTGTTTAGATTTATTTTTAAATGACTCTGAAACAGAATCTATTTTAATGATAGGTGAAATTGGAGGAACAGCCGAAGAGGAAGCGGCTGAATTTATAAAAAATCATAAGATCAAAAAACCAATTGTTGGATTTATAGCCGGAATTACTGCTCCTCCAGGAAGGAGAATGGGGCATGCTGGTGCCATTATATCAGGTGGCAAGGGTGGAGCTGAAGATAAAATAAAAAAAATGGAAGAATGTGGTATTACAGTTGCCAAATCACCATCAATTATTGGAAAAACTTTATTTGATAAACTGTCTAATTGAAAAAAAATATTAGAGGGATATATTAAATAAAAAGATGTCTTCATCAAAAAATCTTGATTTCGAAAAAACTTCATTTTTAAACAAATCTAATAGTGCATTTATAGAAGAAATGTATTTAAAGTTTGTAAATAAAGATGCTGATCTTCCAGAAAGTTGGGCAAATTATTTTGAGGGAATTGGTGAAGAATTAAATGTTATTGCAAAAGAAATTAATGGACCATCATGGGGACCTACTAAAAAAAAGATTGATATAGATGAATTGCAAAAAAAAATAGAAGAACAAGATAAAAATGATTTTAATAATATTAAATTAGACACTTCAGAAAAATTTAATTTTCAATTACTTGCTGACTCAAATAAAGATTCTATTAGTGCTGTAGCATTAATTAGAGCATATAGACTAAGAGGACATTTATTAGCAGATCTTGATCCTTTAGAAAT
>CABYSP010000026.1 GCA_902521675.1 uncultured Pelagibacteraceae bacterium | reverse complement strand
CAGTAAATTTTTTTGGTCTATCACATATTGTTTCTATTTTTTGAGGAGTTCCTGTGTTAGCTGCCCTCATGGTTGACTCTATTATATCTAATACATGTAAAGATAAATCACCTGAACACCTATGTTTTTTGTTTTTTTGAATAGAATATAACATTTCAGATAAACCAACACTCCGATAGTTTGCATTTGTAGCAGCTTCATTTGATCTCCCACTAGATGAGGTTATGTTTATTTTTCCTAAATGCATCTTGTCTGTTTTATGTTCACCCCATTTTCCACCTTCTGTAACAGAAATAAAAACAGAACCCCCAAACATATTAGGATCTGGAACAATAATCGATCCTTTTGTGCCATAAAGCTCCATATGGTTTCTTTGATGATTAATTACATCAAAGGAGAGTGTTACCTGAATTATAGCACCACTGTGAAATTGGATTGTCGCTAAATATGTTGTAGGTGTTTCCACTTTAAATGATTTGTTTTTTTTAGGTCCCACTCCATAAATTCTCTTTTTAAAAGCAGTTAATGTTCTTCCTTGAACTTGTTTTGCGGGTCCAAGTAAATTTACCAAAGTTGTAAAAAAATATGGTCCCATATCGATTACTGGACCTCCTTCTTTTCTATACCAAGACTCAGGTTTTGGATGAAAAGACTCTACTCCAGGAAATGCGAAAATTGCATTACCAAGTTTAATCTCTCCAATCAAATCTGAATCAATTAATTCTCTAGCTTTTTGAATTCCTCCACCTAAAAATGTATCTGGAGCATTTCCAAGATAAAGTTTATTTTTTTTTGCTAGAGAGACTAGTTCTTTACCTTTTGCAAAATAAGTTGCTAGTGGTTTTTCTGAATAAACATGTTTACCTGAGTTTAAAACTTTTTTTGATACTGAATAATGAGATTGTGGAATTGTTAAATTTAAAATAACTTCTATTTCATTATCTTTTAAAATTTCTGAAACTGTTTTAGATTTAATATTGTATAATTTTGCACATTTATCGGCTGCTTTTTGATCAATATCTGCACAGGCAATTATTTTAAAATTATTAAAATATTGTTGCCCTCTAAAGTATGTCTCGGCGATGTGACCACAGCCTATAAGACCGACCTTAAAAATTTTATTCATAAAGATTTATACGCCTTGTCTTTGTTTATCTTTTCCTTCTTTATAAAGTTTTAAAGCCTCTTCATTTTCTTTAGTTTTAGGAATTTCAAGTGTTGGACTGTCCCAAAAAGCAGAACCCTCAACCCACTTATAGGCATGAGTTTTAATTGAAATAACGTATGTTACATCAGATGCTTTTGCTCTTTTAAATGCAGCTTCAAGATCTGAAATTGAATTAACATGTTCTGATTTAGCTCCCATACTTTCTGCGTGTTTTGCAAAATCAACATCAACTAATCCAGGAGTATTAGAGCTCTTTAATAAGTTATTATATTCTTTACCACCTTTAAACAGTTGAAGTCGATTGATAACTGCAAACCCACCGTTATCACAAACTATAATTATTAATTTATTTTTTGTAATAACTGATGAATAAATATCTGTGTTATTTAAAAGATAAGAGCCATCTCCTACAAAAGAAATTACTTCTTTATCTGGATTTGCCATTTTTATTCCAAGTGCTCCTGAAATTTCATAACTCATACAACTAAAACCCCACTCTGTTTCATGAGTATTTAATTCTCTAGGTCTCCAAACTTGAACAACTTCACCAACTAAGCCTCCTGCTGCGGTAACTGCTATATCTGTAGGGTCAGAGTTTCTATAAATTGAACCAATTACCTGGACATAGCTTGGAACTTCTTGATTTGACGGCGCACTCTCTTTATCTATATGATCATTCCATGATTTGAGTTCAATTTGAGATTTTTTATTCCATTCTTCTCCAGCTTTCCAACTACCTAATACTTGTGAAAGCTCTGTTAATGAAACTTTAGCATCTCCAATGACAGCTTGCGCTAAATGTTTGTTAGCATCAAATCTTGATACATTTATTGAAACTAGTTTAAAATTTTTGTTTTCAAAATTCGCCCATGATCCAGTTGTAAAATCTGCAAGTTTGGTTCCAACTGCAATTGCTAAATCTGTTTCTTTTGCTAAAGTATTTGTATTTTTTCCACCTAAACCACCAATTTGACCTGCAAAATGAGAATGGTCTCTTTTCATTGTAGAATATCCCATTACAGTTTGCGTAACTGGGATATTATGTTTGATCGCGAACTGACTCAACTCCTCCATTGCATCTGAGTAAAAAACCCCACCACCTGAAATTATAATTGGATTTTTAGATGACTTAATTTTTTCTGCTGCCTCTTTAATTTGAAATTCATCTGGTCTTGGTCTTCTAATTGCATGTACTCTTTCTTTAAAAAACTCTTCTGGATAATCAAAGGTTTGACCTTGTACATCTTGGCTTAAAGCAATACATGCTGGACCACAGTCTGCAGGATCTAACATTGTATGAACTGCTGCTGGGAATGATTGAATAATCTGTTCTGGTCTAGTTATTCGATCAAAATATCTTGTAACTGGTTTAAACGCATCATTAGCTGTTATTCCAGGATTATTAAAATGCTCAACTTGTTGCAACACCGGATCTGGCATTCTGTTTGCATAAGTATCTCCTGGTAGAAACAAAATAGGTAATCTGTTACTCAAAGCAACTGCTGCAGCTGTAACCATATTAGTTGCACCAGGTCCAACAGAGGATGTTGCTACAAAAATTTGTTGTCGTCTTTTTGCCCTAGCATAACCAATTCCAGTAAGAGCCATATTTTGTTCATGGTGTCCTCTATATGTTGGAAGTTCATTTTTACTTTCTTCTAGTGCTTGACCTAAACAAGCTACATTTCCATGTCCAAAGATCCCAAAGACACCTGGAAATAACGGTTCTTTTTTACCATTAATTAATATTTTCTGAGCAATCAAATATTTTACTATCGCGTGAGCACATGTGAGAGTAATTTTTTTCATTAATATGTTTATCTTTTAATATGTATAGTGTTTATATATAATTCTATTTATAAAATAAAAAACCTAACTAAGTAAACTTAAAAATAAATTCTATGTACGAAAAATTTGGACAATTCATTGATGGTAAGTGGCAACAAGCAGAAAAAAAAGAAACATACGACGTAATCAACCCTGCAACAGAAGAAGTAATTGGAAAAGCATCAAAAGCTTCATCTATTGAAGTACAAAAAGCATTAAAGTCTGCAGAAAAAGGTTTGGAAGTTTGGAAAAATACTGCGCCATGGCAAAGAGCTTACGTACTTAGAAAAATTGCAGACATGATGAGAGAGAAAAAAGATGTTATAGCAAAATGGTTAACTCTTGAAGTTGGAAAGCCTCTTGCAGAAGCTGTTGGTGAAGTAGGTGGTGGAGCTGATATTTTTGAGTGGAATGCTGAAGAAACAAAAAGAATTTATGGTCAAACACAACAAAGTAGATTTCCAGATACTAGAGTTCATGTTTATTATCAGCCCGTGGGAGTTGTTGCCGCTTTAGTTCCTTGGAATTTCCCAATAGTTTTAGCATCTAGAAAAATTTCTACTGCCCTAGCTGCAGGATGTTCAGTAATTTGTAAACCAGATGTAATTACTCCTGGCGCTGTAATGGAATTAGTAAATATTTGCAAAGAGGCAGGTGTACCAGATGGTGTCGTTAGTCTTTTGTCAGGCGATCCTGCTGAAATATCAAATGAATTAATGGAGTCTGATATAATTAAAAAAGTTTCAGTTACTGGATCAACTAGAGTTGGTAAAATTATTTTAAAAAAAGCAGCTGATAAAGTCCAGAGAGTTACTATGGAGCTAAGCGGACACTCTCCTTTTATTGTATGTGAAGATGTAGATATGAACAAAGTAGCTGATATAGCAATAACTGGTAAATTTAGGAATAACGGTCAGGTCTGTATTTCACCTAATAGATTTTATATCCAAGAAAACAGAAAAGAGGATTTTGTTAATGCTTTTATTGAAAGGGCAAAAAAATTAAAAATTGGAAACGGTATGGACGAAGGTGTTGATCTTGGACCTTTAACTACTGCTAAGAGATTGGAAGAAATAGAAAAACTAGTTGAAACTACTAAAAAAGAAGGAGCAAAAGTATTAATGGGTGGACAAAGACCTTCTGGATTCAACAAGGGATACTATTATGAACCAACAGTCTTTGATGATGTTAAAGATAATTTTACAATTATGAGAGAAGAACCTTTCGGTCCACTAGTTCCAATTTTAACTTTTAAAACTTTTGATGAAGTAATTGAAAGAGCAAATGATAATGACTTAGGATTATGTAGTTATTTATACACTAACTCTATGGATAAAGCTCACATTGGATCTGAGAAATTAGAGTCCGGTTGTGTTGCAGTTAATACTGGAGTTGTTGCTATTGCTGAGGCACCTTTTGGAGGAATAAAACAAACCGGTTATGGTCGTGAAGGTGGTTCAGGAGCGATAAAAGATTATCTAAATGTGAAATACACTCACATGGGATTAAAAATCTAGGAAATGAGAAAAAATAAAATCAAACAAATGATGAAGGAAGGTAAGCCTGTTATTAATGGCTGGTGTGCAATTCCAAGTACAGCATCTGTTGAAGCAATGGCTCATCAAGGTTGGGATTCTTTAACTATTGATATGCAGCATGGATTAGTCGACTACAGTAATGCGCTTCCTATGCTTCAAACAATATCAACAACGGAAGTAACTCCTTTAGCTAGAGTTAATTGGAACGAACCAGGCCAAATTATGAAAATTTTAGATGCTGGATGTTACGGGATTGTTTGTCCGATGGTAAGTAATAAAAAAGAGGCTGAGAATTTTGTTCAAGCTTGCATGTATCCACCTGATGGTTACAGAAGTTTTGGTCCTATTAGAGGTTTAATTTATGGTGGAGCTGATTATGCAGATCACGCTAATGAAGAAATACTAAAATTAGCAATGATAGAAACCAAAGAATCTTTAGAAAATCTTGATGAGATAATGTCTACACCAGGTGTCGATGGTATTTATATTGGACCAGCAGATTTAAGTTTAGCAATAGGTGAAAAACCTGGTTTTGATAGGTCAGAGACTACAAAAGCTTATTCTGAAATTTTAAGAATTCTAGAACACGCTAAAAAAAATAATATTTTCGCAGGAATTCATAACGGTACTACTGAATATGCTACTAAGATGATCGAAAAAGGTTTTGATTTTGTAACTATAGCATCTGATTTAAGAGCTTTAAGTGCTGGAGCTAAAGCTACAGTGGATAAAATGAAGGGTTCTTTATCAAAAAAAGACGACAACTCTACTTACTAATCAAGTTGTTCTAAAAATTCCTCAAATTGTTTTTTTTCTAAATTAGAAGATTGTTTTTTTCCTGGAAATTTTCCATTCATTGAATCTTTTTTAAAAGCCTTCAGAGCCTTTACTCTTTCTAGTTTAATTTCATTTCTAAGTCTCAGTAAATTTCCATATGCTTTTGAATGTCTTGGGGGATTTTCTGTATCACCACAGATATCTTCCATAAATAAATACATTACATCAGCGTTTTTACCTGAGCCTAATGAAACAGTAACTATATCTGTACGTTTTGAAATTTCACCCATTACGTTTTCAGGTATTACTTCACACTCAGCCGAAAAAGCACCTGCATCTTCTAATCTTTTAAACTTTTGAAAAAGTTCGTAAGCTTCATCAGCAGTTTTGCCTACTGCTCTCAAGCCACCAATCCAAGTAGATTTTCTTGGAACTAAACCTAAATGCCCCATTACTGGAACATCTTCCTTAGCCAACATTTCAACTATATCCATACTTCTTGGCGTCATAACTGCATCCGCGCCATTCTCTAATGCTTTAAAAGCTCCACGCATAATATCTTCTGCAGTTACAAACTCATTCAACACCAAAGCAGCTGTTAAAAATAAATTTTTTGAACCTTCTCTTACAGAAATTACATTTTTTGCATTTGATATAATCATGTCAAATCCTGCCTTTTCAGCTGCCTCAGCTTCTTCAACACTATTTGCTGTAACTTGTGTAAATTTTCTTTTTCCTTTTGCTGCTTTTAAATCCCCAACAGTCAAATTTCTTTTTGCTGGTTTAGCAGCCCACGTATAAATATTCTTCATTTAATTCCTTTATATAGAATATCTCTCCTATCAATAAATTCCTCAAAGGTTTTAATGGTAATTACTGAAGGTAAAATAAATATAGATCTCTTGTCCCTCTCGTTTCTTATAATTCTAAAATAACCTTTTTTAATTGCAGTATCGATATAAACATTTGAGGTTAAATATGATTTTTCAATTACTTTAAGCAATTGATTTTTAGTTATTGATTTATTTTTGTAATAAGCAAGCATAACCATATGTAACATTATCCAATGTTGTGGGGTTAAAGAAAACCAATTCAATAATTCATTAGCTAATCTTCCTTCAAAATCTCCAAGTGATATTTCGGCTAATTGAATTCTTTTTTGAGTAAGTTTTGGAATTTTTTTTTGTTCTTCGAAGTGCTTAGGATACTTGAACTGTCTTTTCATTTAAATAAATTTAAACTCATTGAGTTTTCTATTCAATACTATTTTTACTTAATAGTTCTTTATAAATGTTATTAACCCTATGTACTTCTGTTGCGGTATTAAAATAACCTTCATATTCTATTTCTTCAGGTGATACATCAAAATGATAATGTCCTGCATCTCTGTCATGTTCGTAAGAATGAAAATGAGTATGTTCACCAGACTCTCTTAGACTTAATTCTCCTCCAGTAGGATCACCAGTCCAAAGAATAGAATAACATTGTAATTTTGGTCCAACCGGTTCATAAAATTGAAGAAAATCTTCTACACATTTCATTTGTTTTGGATCATAATACTCGTGTTTAATATCTTTATAATCAGGTTGCACATGCGATCTTATTTTTCCATTTAATACTCTAAATACGCCAGCAAGAGACAAATGTTCATTATCTTTAATTTTTAAATTTTTTGATAAAGAAGACCTCATTGCTTGAGGCAAAGAACCTTGTTCTCCATTTCTACCTTTAATTTTAATTTTAATTACTTTTCCTTTTTTGCCGTCTGTATAATAAATGTTTCCAAGTCCACCGTGTTTTTTTGCAGAATACTTTTCAACAATACATTTTTTGTCTGGACTCACTCTTGCTATTATTGATTTAGACTCATCAGTTATCAAATTTTCATTAATAACTAATTCTCCACAATGACCATCTAAACATGACATTGCACCTGATCCAGCTCCTAAAGCATAAGATTTTTCAGAATCAATCATTTTAGATATTTCTTGATAGTCAAACTCTGCACCAATAAATTTTGGATCATGCATATAAGGCTCTCCGCCAACATCTATTATTTTTTGATTTCCACTAATTCCTTCTGATGGACAATCCCAATCTCTTAGATTTGGGCAATCTACCACTTCTACCTCAACGTTTTTGAAATTTTCAGACAATCCTTTTCTTAACGCATCTGAAATATCTTCTAGTAGATAATTTTTAAAAGTTCCTTTTTCTATTTTTAATTGCATGATGATAATAAGCTATAATTTATTTTGCATATTGTCTATAGATAATATATATAATTTCTATACATAAATAATTTTAAACAAGGTAACGATGATTAACAAAGATTTGAAAGTAGCTGTCCTTGGTGCAGGAGCGATGGGCTGCTTGTTTGGTGGTTTGCTTGCAGAAAAAGGTTTAAATGTAATTTTAATTGATGTTTGGAAAGAGCATGTTGATGCAATTAATAAAGATGGTTTAAAGATGGATGGACATGGCGGAGATCGAGTAATAAAAGTTAAAGCCACTTCAGATCCATCTTCGTTAGATAAAATAGATGCTGTAATAGTTATGTGTAAAGCAACTGCATTAGAACCAGCTCTAAATAGTATTAAAAATATTATTGGTGAAAAAACAGTCTTCATGTCTTTTCAAAATGGTATCGGTCATGAAGCAATTATTCAGAGTATTGTGGGTAATGAAAAAGTAATTGGTGGGACAACTACTCAAGCTTCAAATATTTTAGGACCAGGTCATATAATGAATCATGGTTCGTTACCATCTTGGATTGGTGAATATGAAGGAGGAATAACAGAAAGAATTACAGAAATAGCTGACACTTTTACTGCACATAATTTGGAAATGATTGCGGCTGAAGATGTAAAAAAAAGAAAATGGATGAAACTTTTTGCTCTAACAGCAATTGGACCTTTATCTGCAATTTTTGATCTTCATCATACCGACTTGTATATAAACAACAAAGCAAATGAAGTATCTCGTGGTTTAGGTAAAGAAATAATTTTAGAAACTAGAGAAGTTGCACTTGCTGATGGTGTAAATGTTTCTGAAGATGAATGCTTATTTATGTTTAATAAAATTGTAGATTCAATGCAAACTAACAAGTCATCAATGGCTTTTGACGTTCAATTCAAGAGAAAAACTGAAATAGACTTTATTAGTGGTGCGGTTTCAAAAATAGGTAAAAAACA
>CABYSP010000025.1 GCA_902521675.1 uncultured Pelagibacteraceae bacterium | reverse complement strand
TTATTATTTTTAGATATTCATTTTTTTCTATATCCATTACTTTTTTTGATGTTTCAAAATCGAAACCATTTCTTGCAAGTAAAGATATATCTTTTTTGTAAAATAAAGTTCTATTATCTTCTGCTCTAGCTGGACCAATTCTTTTTTTTTTACATAATTTTAATGCAGAAAAAAAATCTTGATCCGAATTATCTTCTTTTATTTTGTCGACTGTATCTTTTATATAGGTTTGGTTAATACCTTTTCCAATTAGATAATTTCTAATCTTATTAATTGAGTTTCCTCTTTGAATCATGCTTTTAGCTTTACTTTCAGAATAAAATTGATCATTTATGAATCTGTTTTTTTCTAAGTCGGACAAAACAATATCAATCAATTTATTTACATCTTTTTTTCTTACATCTGATGATGATAGTTTCATGTATTTTTTTAATAAATAAGTTTTGAGTTGTTGTTTTGAAGGAGCATACTTTTCGACATAAGCAAAGGCAAAATTACGCATCTCATCAACAGTTACTTGGAGGGTTTTTTTTCTATTTCTTATAGGAATCATTGTTAGATTTAATATAATATATCTAAATGTTTGAACAAATTTATACTTATTTCACAATTGAAATACTTTACATGTGGATCAACCTTGGAGTTCTACCTTTTTGGTTTATCTTAATAGTGTTTCCTCAATCACATTTAAGTAGAATATTTGTAACATCAATTTTTCCCTTTTTCATATTAAGTGGTGTGTATATCTTTATTTTATATAAATCTTATTTAATTGGGTATGATTTTGACGGTAATTTCACTCTTTACTTGGGTCTAAATGAGCTATCTAGATTGTTTGAAGATCATTTGTATATAATGATATTTTGGACTCATTTTATAGCAATAAACTTATTTATTGGTGGTTGGATTGTTAAAGATTCTCAAAAATTTTCCATAAACAAAGTTTTGATGGCTGTGCCATTAATTGTGACTTATTTAATTGGTCCAATAGGTTTGTTTTTATATTGGATAATAAGAATTTTTTACGCGAAAAGAATTAGTTTATATGAGTAATCATATAGATTTCTATTTCGATATAATTAGCCCATATGCATATATTGCACACAAAAAAATTCTTAAACATAAAAATACCATATTTAATTACAAACCAGTCTATCTAGGTGGTCTTCATAAGCTAGCTGGAATTGATTCTCCTGCATTTAATAAATACAAATTGAAAAATAATATAAACGATTGTAATTTGGTATCTGAAAAAAATAATATTGAATTCAAGTGGAATTCTAATTTTCCAATAAATTCTTTAAATATAATGAGAGGATATATTAGTGTTGGTAGGGATAAGCAAAACGATTACTTAAATTGTTTTTTTGATGCTTATTGGAAAGATAATAATGACTTATCAAATATTGAGAATATGTCTAAATTTATAAGGGATTTAAATATTGATAGTGAAGAATTTTTTCAATCCATAAAAAAACAATCTGTTAAGGATCAATTGATTAAATTAACCAATGATGCTTTTCAAAAAGAAGTTTTTGGAACTCCAACCTTTATTGTTAATAATAAAGTTTTTTGGGGACAAGATAGACTTGAATATGCTTTAGAAGAATTTGGTGCTAACTAAATTATTTTAAATTTGCTGCTAGCTATAGAGCCAAATCCTCCATGAATGTGCGATACTTTTTGATATCCCATATCTTTTAATGATTTCACAGCTAAAGCTGATCTTACACCTCCTGCACAAAATAAAACAAATTCTTTATTTTGGTCTATTTTTCCGTTTTGAAATATTGGGCTATTAGGATCTAAATATACTTCAAGCATTCCTCTTGGAATATGAGTTGCTCCCTCAACACTACCTGTGTTCTCTAACTCATTGCTTTCCCTTATATCTATAAGATTACAATTTTTATTTTGGACCATTAGATAAGCTTCTCCAGCATCAATTGTTTTAATTTCACTCATAGCATCAGAAACTAAATTTTGAATTGTTTTTACACTCATAATTTTATTTTAAATTACCTGAAAAATATTATATTGCTATCAAATTATGCTTAAAATTAATTCAAAAGCTCCTTCATTTACAGTTACATCAACCACAAAAAATAAATATTCATTAAAAGACTCAATAGGAAAATATGTTGTTTTGTACTTTTACCCAAAAGACGACACTCCTGGATGTACTATGGAAACTAATGATTTTAATAAGCTTCTATCTAAGTTTAAAAAGTTAGACTGTGAAGTCTATGGGCTATCAAAAGATAGTTTAAAAAGTCATGATAAATTCAAAGATAAATACAAGATAAAATTTGATTTACTTGCTGACGAAGAAATAAAAGTTCTTAAGAAATATAAAGTTTGGGGTAAGAAAAAATTTATGGGCCGTGAATTTATGGGAATAATTAGATCTACTTATTTAATAGATAAAAAAGGCAAAATACTTAAAGTTTGGGATAATGTTAAAGTAAAAGACCATGCTAAAGAAGTGTTAAAAACTCTTCAAAATATCTTAAAAAAATAAAAAGACCCCTTATTTCTAAGGGGCCTTTAGTTAACTAACTAGAGAGAGATTATAGTTAATTCTTTTTATTAGAGGCTCTTCAATGAGATAACGACATGGAGATCGAAGAGCCTCTATATATTGCATGCAATTAGTCTCTTATTGCGTATGCTATTACTCCTGTTTCTGTTACGTCAGTACCTTTAGCTTCAGCCTCTTTACTTAACCTAATTCCAAAAGTAGCCTTCATAATTGAGAACACGATATATGACACAACAAATACAAAAATGTTAATTGATAGCACACCAATTAATTGTGCGCTAAACGAAGCATCAGTATTAGTTAATGGCACTGCTAATGTTCCCCATATACCAGCAAACATGTGAGCTGGGATCGCACCTACAACATCGTCAAGTTTGAAACTAAATAATAATTTAGTTCCAAATACTACGATTAAACCACCTACAGCTCCAATGAATATTGCTGCTAAAGGTGATGGTGCTAATGGTTCAGCTGTTACAGCCACAAGACCACCAATTGCTCCATTTAACATTTGAATAACATCAGTTTTACCAAACATTAATCTTGTAATGATTGCAGCAGCCATTACACCACCGGCAGCAGCAAGATTAGTATTAATGAAAATGCTTGATACAGCTACTGCATCATCAAATGTTCCAATAGCTAGTTGAGATCCACCATTGAATCCAAACCAACCTAACCACAAAATAAATACACCAATTGTTACTAATGGAATTGAAGAAGCAGCGAAAGGTTTTATAGCTTTTGCTTCACCTTTGCTTCCAAATCTTCCATATCTAGCACCTAACAACATAATACCAGCTAAAGCTGCAGCACCACCTGTTGAGTGTACTAATGTTGAACCTGCAAAATCAGAGAAACCTAGTTCTGCTAACCAGCCTCCACCCCATTGCCAACCCATAACGATTGGATAAATAATTCCAGATAAGATAGCTGCAAAAAGAAAGAAGGGCCAAAGTTTTACTCTTTCAGCCATAGCTCCTGAACAAATTGAAACTGTTGTTGCACAAAAAACCATTTGAAAATACCAATCAGAACCATCAGCATATCCAGTGTCAACTGAACTAGCATCTGACCATGGTGTGAATGTTCCTATATATCCACCTTCTGGTATTCCGTACGCTAAGTTATATCCAAATAACCAAAACATAATTCCGGCAATTGAGTAAAGACCAATATTCTTTGCACAAATCACAGAAACACTTTTTGAAGTTACCATACCAGATTCTAGCATCGCAAAACCCGCTGCCATAAACATGACCATGAAACCACACATTAAAAATAATAGTGAATTGAATATAGCTTGTACTTCAGCAGAAACTGTTGTCTCTGCCATACCCGCACTACTCATGTTTAATAAAAATATTAAACTAAGAACTGGTGCGGACATTTTTTTTTATAAATTTAGTCATAAGACCTCCACTTGTTTAAGTGTTGTCTTATAGTTTTAATAAAATTTATAAGTAACGCTGATTAGGAAAAGTGGCTATGCATTTTTTGCATATAGTAACAGCCCTAACGCATAAAAAAAACGTTTAGGGCTGTTAAAAAAAAAATATTATCTGTTGAATACTTCTTTTAAAGCTTTAGCTGGTAAGAATTTTACTTTTTGAGAAGCAGCAATTTGAATCTGCTCACCAGTTCTTGGGTTTCTTCCAACTCTTGCTTTTCTCTTAGCTACTTTGTACGTACCAAACCCAGCAATTTTTACTGAATCATCACCTTTTAAAGCATCTAAAATAGTGTTGGTAATTGTATCAAAAGTTCGCTCAGCATCTGCTTTGCTCAAATTTAATGAGCCAGAAAGCTTAGCAATTAGTTGTTTTTTGTTCATTTTAGCTCCGGTTTTGTTGGTTAATATTTATACTTGTCATAAACGTTGATAAATCAAGCTTTTTTTTAGTGTTTAATTTTTTTAAACACACAATATCTTGTAAAAATATAAATAAACGTTGGCTTTATTGACTTTTTTAACTTTTAAAAATGTGAATTATCTAAATAAACCAAGGTCTTTTAGATCATTAAATGTGGTGAAAAACATCAATGATAACAACAAAAACAATCCGATTCGAAAAAAACCTTCTTGAGTTTTTTGGGATAAAGGTCGGCCTAAAACTTTCTCAAACGCGTAAAACATTAAATGTCCTCCATCTAACATTGGTATTGGAAATAGATTAATAAGACCCAAACTTATTGAAATATAAGCCATCATACTAATGAAAGCCAACACTCCAAACGTTGCAACTTGTCCAGAAATTTTAGCAATTCTAATTGGTCCTCCTAATTGAGAAGTATCTGCTTTACCTAAAATCATTCCTCCTATGTATTTAAGTGAGGAAACACTTACAAAATAAACCTCATTTGCTGCATGATACAGTGCTTTTGCAGGTCCTAATTTTACATGATTAATTTTATCATTATAAGCTGATAATTTTATACCAACCATCCTTTTTTTTATTTTGTTCCCTAGTCCATCATCACCTTCAACAACATTAGGTTTTACTTTTAATATCAATTCATCATAGGAACGCTTAACCTTAAAATCTATAAAATCACCAGTAGACAAGGTAATAAACTTTGAAACTTCCATAATACTTTTAACTTCATTTCCATCAATTTCTAAAATTATATCTTGATCTTTAAGTCCTCCAATCATTGCAGGACTATCTTTTTGAACTTCGTTAATTACAGCAGGAGTAAAATCTTTACCAACGAACGTATAAAGACAAAAAAATATAACTAAAGCTAATAAAAAATTAGCTAAAGGGCCGCCAAACACAATTAATGCCCTTTGATATAAAGGTTTTAATGTAAATAGTTTTTTTCTTTCTTCCTCATTATATTTTTCTAAAATTTCTTGATGATCGGCCTGAGAATAAACATTTCTGTCTCCAAAAAATTTTACATATCCTCCTAGAGGAATTGCACATATTTTCCATCTTGTGCCTGATTTATCATTCCAACCAAATAACTCTTTACCAAAACCAATTGAAAAATCTGTTACACCTACTCCATATTTTCTCGCAAAATAGTAGTGTCCATATTCATGTATAAAAACAACCACCAGAATAAGTATTAAAAATGGAATGATATAACTAAGCATGAATTAAATATATTCTTATTTACAATTAACTCAATAAGCTAAAATGCCTTATTATTGCTAGAATTTATATTTTAGTTTAAATTTTGATCATTAATACTGTATAATATAAATATGCCTTCATTTGATGTAATTAGTAAAATAAATTATCAAGAATTTGATAATTCTTTAGCTAATTGTTTAAGAGAAATCAGTAACCGTTATGATTTTAAAGGACTTCATGTTTCAATTGAACGAAAAGATAAAACGGTGACTACCAATGTACCTGATGAATTAAAATTAAAGCAAGTAAATGAATTATTACAAACACATTTAGTTAGAAGAAAAATAGATCCAAGGGTTTTAGAAGTTAAAAGCTCTGAAGGAGCGTCAGGAGGATCTATTAGACAAGTCAGTGAATTAAAAGAAGGAATTAGCCAAGAAAATGCTAAAAAAATTATTGCTGACATTAAAAAACTTAAACTCAAAATTCAAATTAAAATCCAAGGCGATGAGTTAAGAATAGATGGCAAAAAAAAAGATGACCTCCAAGAAGCTATTTCCGCAATCAAAGCAATTGATATTGGGCTTCCAATTGATTTTGTTAATTTTAGAGATTAATTAAACTTTTTGAATTAAGGATGCGCTATTATTTGTAGGCTTATTAACATCTTTTGAAACTTCATGAAAAATTAAATTAGGAATTTTACGTTCCTTTAAAAATGTAGAACCTTGTAATTCTAAATTTAAATAACGATTAATATCGGTTTGATTTAAAATAACTGGTTGTCTGTGATGAATCTCATTTATATTTTTTTTTGCTTCCTCTGTAATTAAACAGAACTGATCATTTTCAAAGATGCCAGCAAAATAAATAGGATTAGTATCTTCACGAGTAAAATAATGAGGGGTTTTTTCTTTTTCTTCTCTTTTCCACTCATAAAAACCATCTGCAACTGCAACACATCGATTGTTTTTGATCAATTTTTTAAATGAAACCTTTTCATCAATGGTCTCAAGTCTTGCATTAATCAAAGCTTTAAAATCTTTATCTTTGGCCCATCCAGGAACTAAACCCCATTGTAGATTTTCTAAAGTATTTCCATTTTTATATTTTTTTATTACAGGTAGTTTTTGATATGGATGAGCGTTATAGTTTTCAGTATCTTCAACCTGAATTGCAGATTTTACTAATTTATTTGTTTTTGTTACGGGGTTTTTTACTACGTATCTTCCACACATTATATTGTTTGTTGTTTCATTAATTCTTCTATTTGCTTGATCATTATTTTTGGTGATCTCATAGCAGGGTAAATTTCTTGTGCTTGCTCATAACTTCTTATTGCTTTTTCATAATTCTTTAGCTGAATATTTACTAAACCTTGCCCTGCTAAAGCTCCAAAGTGTCTTTGTTCTAAGGCTAATACTTGATCTATATCATTTTGAGATTTTTCAAATTCTCCTAGCATATAAAGCACAGTTGCTCTTTTATTCCAAGCCTCAGCCCAACTTTGATCTAGATTTATAACCTCAGTAAAAATATCTTTTGCTCTTATATAGTCTTGATCTCTCACAAATTGAGAACCTTCCTCTAATCTTGCAGTAAGTTTTTCATCTGTTGGATGAGTACTCCACAAGGCCCAAATTTCTTGTTCAATTATAAAAGCTACTTTTGATTTATTTGCTTTTAACTCATTAAATAATTGGTTCAGTCTATTATCTCTTTCGTTTGCTAAAGAACTAACTTGTGAAAATAAATAAAACAAAATTACTAAGAATAACTTCTTCATATTGAGATATTATCAAATATTAGAATTAGAGTCTTTGGTCTTAAGTGTCTTTGTTGTTATTTTTACAACTATAAAAAGAAATATCTTTTTCTTTTTCCTCTTGTTTTATATTGGTTGTGATTTCGTGAATAAGTTCGCCTGTTTTTCTAGTATAGACTGCAGACTCAGAATAATTCCTCTCTTTATCGAACGCTTGAATTAAGAATATATCCTTATTCGAAATCTTAACTTCTAAATCAATTTTATTAAAAAATTCTGATAGATTTTTAACATTTAGAATGTCTGGTGTTTTAGACTCGATTATTAACTTATTAATATCTTTTCTTTTAATTTGATCTTTTGTGAAAGATTCAAAGTTATGGTCTGGATTTTTTAAAATTACTTTTTCAAATTTACAATTTAAGTTCAAATCAGAATTTAGTGTAATATTTGTATTTTGAGCTTGGGCAAAACTAAGGCAACACAATAAGCCAAATATTGATAGAAAGATTTTCATTTAATTAATTATATTAATAATGCTTTTTTTTATTGTTTCACTTACTTTAATTGTTCCATCTTTGTTGGGATGTATGCCGTCTTGTTGATTCAAACTTGGATTAAGTGCCACACCTTCAAGAAGAAATGGGATTAATGCTAAATTATATTTTTTTGATAACTTTGGATAAATAGCATCAAACTCCTTTTTATATTTTTTCCCATGAGTATCTGGCGCTACCATTCCAGCTAAAATAATTTCAATCTTTTTATTCTGAGCAACATTTATTATTTGTTCTAAATTTCTTTCCGTTTCTTCTGGTTGAATTCCTCTGAGCATATCATTGGCTCCTAGTCCTAAAATAATTAAATCTATTCCTGGCTCTGATAAACTCCAATCAGCTCTATTTAATCCACCTGATGATGTGCTTCCAGAAACACTCCCATTAATGACTTTAATGTTTAAACCACTTTGCTTAAGATTTTTTTCTAAAACTATTGACAAATGATGTTCTTTTGGTAATCCATAACCAGCCATCAAACTATCACCAAACAAAACAACCTTTTCTATTGCACTTACGTTTATGTGCACTAGAAAGAATATCAAAATTTTTATAAATATAGTTTTATTCATGAGTTCTCTTCTTAAATTAAAAAAAATAAATCTCAAATACCAAACTGGTAGAGATAGTATCAATGTTTTAAAGAATATTGATTTAAATATTAAGAAAAAAGAAACTGTTTCAGTAGTTGGAGAAAGTGGCTCAGGGAAAACAAGTTTAATAATGTTAATTGGGGGGTTAGAAAAACCAACCTCTGGTAAAATAATATTTAATGATAAGGAAATAACTAGCCTTAGTGAGGACGAAGTATCTGAGGTAAGAAAGAAAAATATTGGAATAATATTTCAGTCGTTTTATTTAATTCCTAATTATACAGCGGTTGAAAATGTTGCGCTTACACTCGAACTTAATAATTTCAAAAATCCAGAAAAAGAATCAAAAATTTTATTAGATCGTTTTGGTTTGAAACACCGTTTCAATAATCTACCAAGTCAATTATCAGGAGGTGAACAACAAAGGGTTGCCATCGCTAGAGCAATTGCAATGAAACCGGTGTTAATCTTAGCAGATGAACCAACCGGGAACCTAGATACTGAAAATTCTATCATGATTACAAATATTTTATTTAAGTATGTCAAGGAAGAAGGTTCTTCTTTAATCATGGTAACCCATGACCCTAAACTTGCTG
>CABYSP010000024.1 GCA_902521675.1 uncultured Pelagibacteraceae bacterium | reverse complement strand
GATTTTTTGCACAGTAAAATAATTTTTTTGATGATAGTTCTTGAGTTTTATAAGTGGTAATAGTATTAGAACTTATATTAGAGAGATTTAAATCAAATTTTGAAAAATTAAAGTTAGTAATTTTATTATTAATTCCATTAATAGTTTGACCATTTTCAAGAGCCAGTATTCTCACACCTCCTTTAATTTCAAATTTGCCCTTTTGAGCATAAGTAATTTGAAATGTTTTATCATCTCCTTTTTTAAGATAAATATTTTTTAAATTACCTTTTTCATCTTTATCGTCTGCGTAAATTGTCAAGTTTTTAATTGTGTCATTGAATTTTTTGGGTTTAATAAAACTATCAATGAAATCAATATTAGATGTTCTTATAAATGTTCTTCCTAATTCTTGTGATTTAGGCACTATAAAAGTGGTTAATAATATTTGCATCAAGGTTAATAAGATTGAAATTTTAAGAAAGAAATTGATTAGGGTAATTTTATCTACTCCATTATTCCAAAATACGATCATTTCGTTGTTTATTTCATATTTTGCCAAAACATAGGAAAAACTAAAAAATAATGAGAAAGGTAAAATTTTACTTATAATCTTCGGAAAGTTTAACACTGCATAACTAATATATACAGTATAACTTCGTCCATCCTCTATCATTATATCTAAAAAGTTTACTGCCTGAAATACCCATATTATAATACTAGTGCTTACTAGCGTTATTAAAAAAAAAACCAAACAGTCGTAAAATAACTTTTTAAAGAGTATTTTTTTCATTGAAATTAGGTATTTTTATTCTTATATAGCATCCATCTCGCAATGAGTGTATTTAAAATTTATGTCTGTAACTATTAATTATAAAAATAATTCATCTAAAATAAATTCCTCGAATCTTATTATGTTTTCAGATGAAAATTTTAATATTTCGCCCTTAAAAAAACATATTTCAAGCACAGATCATAATTTTTTAAAAGATCTAATCAAAATGATGGATATTAAGAAAAAAATATTGTCTTTTGATATTAGTTCAAAAAGAAAATTAATTTTAGTAAGTCTAAAAAAAATATCAAAAATTCTGATGTCGAAAATTTAGGTGCAAAATTTTATGATCTTTTTAAAGACTCAAAACAGACAACTTACTTTTTAAATTCAGATACAATTTCTAATAAATCAAAAATTTTTGTTGGTTATTTTTTACATGGTTTAAAATTAAAATCCTATTCTTTTGAAAAATACAAAACTAAAAAAAATACAAAAAATATCTCAATAAATGTGATTGGTAAAAATAAACCATCTAATAATGATCAGATTAGGTTTAAAGCAATTGAAGATGGAACTTTTTACGCGAGAGATTTAGTCTCTGAACCAGGTAATATTTTACACCCTGATGAATATGCTAACAGATTAAATTCGTTAAAAAAAATTGGTCTCAAAATAAATATTTACGACGAAAAAAAGTTAAAAAAACTTGGTATGAATACTTTGTTAGGGGTAGGACAGGGTAGTATTAGAGGTTCTTATTTAGTAACCATGGAATGGAATGGATTAAGGGACAAATCTAAGCCACTTGCTTTTGTAGGTAAAGGAGTTTGTTTTGATACCGGGGGAATTTCTTTGAAGCCAGCAAAATTTATGGAAGATATGACTTACGATATGGCAGGATCTGCAGTTGTAGTAGGTTTAATGAAAAGTTTAGCTTTAAGAAAAGCAAAAATAAATGCTGTAGGTGTAGTTGGTCTTGTTGAAAATATGCCAGGTGGCAATGCACAAAGACCAGGTGATATTGTAAGGTCTTATAGTGGAAAGACAGTTGAAATTTTAAATACCGATGCAGAGGGAAGATTGGTACTTGCTGACGCGCTAACATACACTGAGGAAAAATTTAAACCAAAATTTATTGTAGATTTAGCAACTTTAACAGGAGCTATTATTGTTTCTTTAGGCTCTGAATATGCCGGTTTATTTTCAAATGATGATAGATTATCAAAACAATTAATTGAAGTGGGCGAGAGCGTCGAAGAAAAAGTTTGGAGAATGCCTTTAAATAAAAATTTCGATAAATTAATTGATTCAAAAAATGCAGATATGCAAAATATAAATTATGTTGGAGGCGCAGGATCAACTACAGCAGCACAATTTCTACAAAGATTTATATTAAACAAAACACCTTGGGCTCATTTAGATATTGCTGGAATGGCATTTTCTAAATATGGAGGAGCATTAAATTCTGGTGGTGCAACAGGTTATGGAGTGAGATTATTAAACAAACTAATTGAGGATCATTATGAGTAATTTAGAACAAACATTATCAATTATAAAACCAGATGCAGTGGAGAGAAATATAGATAACGAAATTAAAGAAATGTTTAAATCTAATGGTTTTACAATTTTAAAAGAAAAAAAAATCCAAATTGAAAAATCAGAAGCTGAAAAGTTTTATAAAGTCCATGAAACCAAACCATTTTATAATGATTTATGTGCATATTTATCATCAGGTCCGATTGTTGTAATGGTTCTTGAAAAAGAAAATGCAGTTCTAGGAAATAGAGAATTAATGGGGGCTACAAATCCAGAAGATGCAGAAGAAGGCACTATTAGAAAAAAATATGGGATTTCAATAGATAAAAACTCTGTCCACGGATCAGATAGTGTTGAAAATGCTAAAAATGAAATAGATTTTTTCTTTAAAGATTAAAAACTTTTAATATAGCTTTTGGGTAGAGTTTATGCTCTTCAACTAAAATTTTTTTAGCAAGAGAGTTCTCTGTATCTTTTTTTGAAATTTTTACTTTCTTTTGTAGAATAATCTTTCCCGAGTCTAATCTGGCATTAACAAAATGAACAGTGCATCCTGAGTATTTTTCCTTATTATTTAATACTCTTTGGTGAGTATTTAGTCCTTTATATTTTGGGAGTAAGGAGGGGTGTATATTTAAAATTGTTCCTTTAAATTTTTTTATAAAATTTTTTGACAAAATTTTCATAAATCCAGCTAGACAAATCATTTCAATATTGTCTTTTTTTAATATAGAAAGTAGATCATTTTCACCTAATTTTTTGTTTTTAAAATTTAAAACTTTTTTTTTAATTTTGAATTTTTTGGCATAATTTAAACCCTTTGCCTTAGAGTTATTTGAAACAATAAAGTTAATTGATATAGGAGATAATTTAGATTTAGAAAATTTAATTAAAGATTTTAAATTACTGCCTGCTCCTGAAATTAATACAGCTGTTCTAGTTCTATTGATGCCAGTTGATAGAACCATTTAACTTAACTTTGTTTTTACCATTTAAAATTTTTCCAATAACATATGGTCTGTATTTTTTTGAAAAAAATCTACTTATTTTTTTAAAATTTTTACTTTCAACAATAAGACAAAAACCAACTCCACAATTAAAAGTTTTAAGCATTTCTTTATCAGAAATTCCATTATTTTTAAGCCAATTAAATATTTTAGAAGTTTTAATTTTATCTAGACTTACATGTGCAGAGAGCTTATCAGGTATAATTCTTTTAATATTATCAGACAAACCTCCGCCAGTTATATTTGCGCAGCCATTTATTAAATTGTTATTTATCAAATTAATTATTTCTTTAACATATATTTTAGTTGGTTTTAAAAGCTCAGACTTTAAAAATTTATTTTTTTTAATATTTATTTTTTTTTGTTTTAATAAATATCTTACAAGAGAATACCCATTAGAATGTAAACCGTTGGAAGGAATTGCAACTATAAGATTATTTTTTTTTATTTTATTTTTATTTAAAATTCTATTCTTTCCCACAACTCCTACAGCAAAACCTGCGATATCAAATTTACCTTTTTCATATGTACCTGGCATTTCAGCAGTTTCTCCACCAACAAGTTCACATGCTGATTGATCGCAGCCTTTGTTAATTCCTTTTATGATTGCTTTAAGTTTTTTAAGATCAATTTTATTAAGTGAAATATAATCTAAAAAAAGTAAAGGTTTAGCTCCTTGAACAATTAAATCATTTACACTCATAGCAACTAAATCAATACCAATAGTATCAAATTTATTTAATGTATTAGCAATTTCAATTTTAGTTCCCACACCATCAGTACAGGCAACAATTCTTGGTTGTTTAATATTAACCGGTATATTTGTGATTGAGCCAAACCCTCCTATATTAGAGAACTTTTTTTTGCCTCTTTTTTTTGCTGAAACTGTAGAAATGAAATCAACGAACTTATCTGCAGCTTTAATATTAACTCCACTTTTTTTATAGGTAAATTTTTTTTTATTCATTAATATGTTTTATGAAATTTATTTCTCTACTTAATAATTTAAAGCTTTTATATATTTTTTTTATATTTCTTGCTTTAATAAATATTTTTTTTTCCACAGGAAAAAGTCATGCAAAGACTTTTTCTATAAATGATATTGAAATATCAACACCTTTTGAAATAAATTTTAATAAAAATCAAATTATAGATGAAGGATTTATAAAGGCATTTAACGAACTAATTATGTCAATTGTCCAAAGTAAAGATCAGGTAAAATTAAAAAATACATCAATTAATCAAATAAAAGGAATGATAGAAACTTTTTCAATTAAGGAAGAAAAGTTTATTGATGAAATTTATTATCTTGCCCTAAATGTTTCATTTAATAAAAAAAATATATTTGATTTACTAGAAACGAAAAATATTTTTCCATCTTTACCTGTGAAAAAAGATTTTTTATTCATCCCTGTAATTGTTGATCAAAATAAAAATCAGGTTTTAATGTTTTCTGAGAATAAATTATTTTCCAGTTGGAATTTAAATAATAAAAAATACAGTCTTTTAAATTATATTTTACCTACTGAAGATTTAGATGATTTTAGAATGATAAAACAAAATGTCAATATTTTGGAAACTTATGACTTCAAAGAAATTATAAATAAATACAATATTAATGACCATATTATTATGATTGTGTTTAATGATAATAATAAAATAAGAGTATTTAACAAAATTTTTTTTAATCAAAAAAATAATTTAAAAATTTAAATTATAGTGAAGTTAATTTTGATGATGAAGAAGAATTATTTGAATTTATTAATAATTTAAAATTAATCTTCGAAGATTTTTGGAAATCACAAAATCAAATTAATACTTCAGTAAAGTTATCTTTAAATATTTCTATTGATAATTCTAATAATATTAAAATTAATAAATTTGAGAAAATTTTATCTGATATGGATTTGATATATAATTTTTCAATTTATAAATTCGATAATCGAAATAATTTTTATCAAGTTATTTTTAATGGAACACCTGATAAGTTTTTAGAAGTTATGAGTGATCAAAATTATGATTTTGAAATTAAAAATAAAATTTGGGTTTTAAATGACAAATCTTAATCAGCAAATACTTAAATTTGATTATGATCAAAATTTCAAAGATCAGGATTTTTATGTTTCAAACAGTAACGAACACTCTTTTAGCCTTTTAAATAGTTGGCCAAAATGGAATAAAAACTTTATAAATTTAATAGGTGAAAAGTTTTCAGGAAAAAGTCATTTAATAAATATATTTTTAGAAAAGCATAGAGGTATTAAAATTAATGCAGAAGATATTAATAATGACTTTCTTCAACAAATTAAAATATATGAAAATATTATTGTTGAGGATTTAACTGAAAAAATAAATGAAAACTTATTATTTACACTTATAAATATAATAGATCAGGATAATAAGTATTTAATAGTAACCTCAAAAATACCAATAGTTAACTTTAAATTTAAATTAGATGATCTTAATTCAAGATCTACTAATTTTATTTTATCTCAAATTGAAAAACCTGGTGACGATTTAATTTATGCACTAATATTAAAAAATCTTTCTGATCGTCAAATATCAATAGACCAAAAACTTATTGAATTTATAATTAAGAGAATTGATAGAACTTATGGCAAAATTTCTGATTTCATATATAAAATCGACGAAATTAGTTTAAAAAGAAAAAAACCAATCGATTTTAAAATTATAAAAGAAGCGTTAGAGGTTTAATTGAATAAATACAGAACACACAAGTGTAATGAATTAAGAAAAGAGGATGTAGATAAAAAAATTTCTCTTTCAGGCTGGATAAATAAAAAAAGAGACCATGGGAATTTATTATTTATTGATTTGAGAGATAATTATGGAATTACCCAATGTATAATTGATAAAGATAATAAATATTTTTCTGAATTAGAAAAAATGCAATTAGAAACAGTAATTAAAGTCGAGGGAAAAGTCGTTAATAGATCAAAAGAAACAATTAATTCTGAAATTGACACAGGTGAAATAGAGGTTGTTATTGAAAATCACGAAATTTTGGGAACTTGTAAAGAGCTGCCCATGCCGGTCTTTAGCGATCAAGAATACGCAGAAGAAATAAGATTAAAATACAGATTCTTAGATTTAAGAAGAAAAAAAATTCATGAAAATATTATTTTAAGATCTAAAGTTGTTTCATACATCCGAAATGAAATGACTAAATTAGGTTTTTTAGAATTTCAAACACCAATTTTAACCTCGTCTAGTCCAGAGGGTGCTAGAGATTTTTTAGTACCAAGTCGATTAAATCCAGGAAAATTTTATGCACTACCTCAAGCTCCTCAGCAATTTAAACAGTTAATAATGATTTCGGGCTTTGATAGATATTTTCAAATTGCACCTTGTTTCAGAGATGAAGATGCAAGAGCTGACAGAAGTCCTGGGGAGTTTTATCAATTAGATTTAGAAATGTCATTTGTTGAACAAGAGGATGTATTTAATGTTGTTGAAAAGCTAATGGTTAATACATTTAAAAATTTTTCTACTAAAAAACTGATGTTTGATAAATTTCCAAAGATTTCATACAAGGAAGCAATGCTTAAATATGGTAGTGATAAACCAGATTTAAGAAACCCGCTCATTGTGAATGATATAACCGAAATTTTTACAAGAGAAGATGTTTCATTTGAAATATTTAAAAAGTTAGTAAAATCTGGATCTAAAGTAAGGTGTATTGTTACAAAAAACACGAAAGATAAGCCAAGAAGTTTTTTTGATAATATTGATAAATGGGCAAAAGAAGAAGGCGCTTCTGGTTTAGCTTATTTTACTTTTGAAAAAGATAAAGATATTTCAGCAAAAGGCCCTATAGGAAAATTCTTTTCTCATGATGCATTGGCAGAAATCATGAAAAAAACAAACTGTGAAATAGGGGATAGTGTTTTCATGGCTTGTGGAAAACAAGACGAATTAGAAAAAATTACTGCACTAGCAAGAGATAAAATTGCGAAAGATCTTGATTTAATTGATGAAAATGTTTTCGCATTTTGCTGGATTGTAGACTATCCAATGTTTGAAAAAGATGAGTCAACAAACAAGATTAAATTTAGTCACAATCCATTTTCAATGCCTCAAGGTGATTTAAGTGAAAAAGATTATGAAAACCCATTAGATATACTTGCTTATCAATACGACATAGTTTGTAATGGTATAGAATTATCTTCAGGAGCAATTAGAAATCATAAACCTGAACTTATGTATAAACTTTTCTCTATTGCAGGATATGATAAAACTCAAGTAGATGAAAAATTTAGCGGCATGATTAATGCACTTAGTTATGGCGCGCCACCACACGGAGGAATAGCACCTGGTATTGATAGAATTGTAATGTTACTTGCTAATGAGAAGAATATCAGGGAAGTTACTATGTTTCCAATGAACCAAAATGCGCAAGATTTAATGATGAATGCACCATCTGAAGTACATCCAGATCAATTGAAAGAATTAAATTTAGCCTTAAAAAATAAAAAATAACTTATTTTTTACCTTTTAGACTTATTTTTACATCTGAAAGATCGACTAGATTTTTTTTATAATTATTTCTAACAAAACCTTTGCTAGTAATATCTTTTACAATCTTCAATAATTGATTTTGATCCTCAGAGTTTTGATCTTCTGCATTTATAGCATCACTTACTCCAATCGCAGGAGTGTGAGCTAAATCTTCTCTATTTTGATATGAAATAGCTAATTCTCTGAAAATATAATCCAAAATTGATGTAGCACTTAAAATTCTATCATTACCATGGACTTTGCCAGATGGTTCAAATTTTGTTCCAACAAATGCACTTATAAATTCATCTAATGGAACACCATATTGAAGGCCTAAAGAAACAGCAATTGCAAAGTTATTCATTAAAGCTTTGACAAGTTCGCCCTCTTTACTCGTATCAATAAATATTTCTCCAATTTTTCCATCTTCATATTCTCCAGTATGCAGGTAGACTTTGTGATCTCCAATAGTGGCCTTTTGAATATAACCTTTTCTTCGGTCAGGCATGCTAAATCTTTTCCCTGACTTCTCGTTAGCTGAGTTTATACTTATTACACTTTCTTGTTTTACTGGAATTTTATTATCTGTTTCTGTAGCTACCTCTACTTTTTTGTTTTCAATGATTTTATTATTTTTAGGATCTAAGCTTTTTGTTTTTCTGTTATCAAGTTTTACATCTAAAACTTCGAATTTTCCATCATCTCTCTTTTCTAAATTTTTTAACTCTGCCTCATTAATATCATCTAAATAATGATTTACTTTAAATGTACAGGTATAATAAGTTTCAACTAAATATTTTGCCATTTGACCTCAATTTAAATTTTAATTTGAATAATGAATCAATTAATTTATATACATATTCATATTTTAGTCTAATTTAAATTTTACAATTTTTAATTGAATATATAAATAAAAATTATGTTGACACTTTTAAGAAAAATTTTCACTTGGTGGAATCAAGATACTTTTGGAACAAGACTAAAAACTATTTTTTTTGGAAAACTTGTTGGCACTGATGAAATGGGGAACAAATACTATGAGAGCAAAAGTGGAAAAAGATGGGTTATCTATTCAAATACAATTGACGCAACTAAAATTCCTGTAGAATGGTATTCTTGGATGCACTTTACGCCTAATAAAATTGAAAAAAAACACAGCTTAAAAAAATACGATTGGCAAAAACCTCATCAAGAAAATTTAACAGGAACTGAATCAGCATATTATCCAAATAAAAATAAAGATGGTATTAAAAAAAAATACTCAAGTTGGAAAGAATAATCTTAAATTAATCTATTTAGTTTTTTTATTTTATTTTTGTTTAGTTTGTAATTCAAATTCAAAAAGTAATTTAGAGGGAACTTTTACAGATATAAAAATTTTAGACAAAATAAGTTCTAAAAATAACTTACTAAAACTTAAAAATGGAGAATTAATAAAGTTTAAAGATTTATCAATAAAAAGCCTTAAATGTAAAAATTCAGAATTTGATGATAATCCTGAGATAACAGCTTATATTCAAGTTAGAGATTTGACTAATAAAAATAATGATGAAGTTTTTGTTTTTAATGGTTGGATGTTTTCATCTAGTCCTTCAATTGAACCTTTTGATCATCCTGTCTATGATGTATGGTTAGTAAGTTGTTATTAAATGATTGAATCTTTATCTAACCAACTAACGTTAAAATCTGAATTGATAAATTTTTTGTGGTTTAGTAATTTTTTATGTAGAGGTATTGTTGTAGTTATTCCCTCAATAACAAATTCATCTAAAGATCTATTCATTCTTTGAATTGCTTCTGTTCTATTTCTTCCATGACAAATTAATTTACAAACCATACTATCGTAATATGGTGTTACCTTATATCCCTGAAATATTGCACCATCTACTCTTGTTCTAAAACCTGATGGTTGATGACACATAGTGATAACCCCAGGAGAAGGCTGAAAGTTTTTACTCGCATCCTCAGCATTAATTCTACATTCAATTGCGTGTCCTCTAGGATTTATATCGCTTTGTTTTAAAGCTGTTTCTCCTGAAAAAGCAATCCAAATTTGTTCTTTTATTATATCGATCCCTGTAA
>CABYSP010000023.1 GCA_902521675.1 uncultured Pelagibacteraceae bacterium | reverse complement strand
GCTGATGTTATCGCAGCTATTTTATTGTCGTTTTTAAGTATTGGATTAAAAAAGTATGTAAAATGATAATTAATCTGCGGAAAAATAAATATTCTGAAAATAAGAAATTGATTTCATTTTAGAATTATCAGTATCAGCCATTATAGCTAGGCCGTCTAGTTCATTCACATCTAGATCATGAAATTTTTTAAAATCTTCTTTAACATTGGCTTTTACCGTTACCCATTCATTTAAGTTGTCTTTAGTAGTTGCTAATACATTATCTATTGATTTTTTTGTATATGGGCTTGGCCAACTCTGGCCAACTGTACTATTGCTTGAAAAAACGTAATTAATTGCTCTATTTGAAAGTGGTGTTGCTCCTGTTTTTTTTACTGCAAAAACTCTAGCTGCAAAGTCATGACCTTTTTTTGAATTCTCATTAATACCTTGCAAATCTTTCTCAATTTTCCAGGTAATATTAATAAAAGGTGTTTTATTTAGATCGATTTTAACCTCTTTTCCAAGGCCAGAAGCAGCGTTATCAGCTACTGCTTTTAAAAAATTACCATTCTCATTTGATCCAACAGTATAAACTGTTTTGTTATCTGCTCCTCTCACCTTACGAACATCGAGTTCTGAAAGCTCTTGCTCTGTGAATTTAAAAATATTTATATTTTCAGCGAATGCAGAGTTAAGAAAAATTAATGATGTAACAAAAATATAAAAAAATTTAAACATGATCTTGTTATAAATAAATTATTTATAAATTCAATATTCAGTCACAATTTAAACATTCTAAATTCAAGATTGATTGCTAAATGAATAATATGAAAATTATATTTGTTTTTTTGCTTTTGATTTATTGGTCGTTTATGATATCTGCACCGGTAGTATCTAAGGAGCTTAAAACAGGTGGATCAAGAGTTATTAACTCAAAAATAGACTTAATTTCTAAGGTAAAAGGATAATTTTAGGTGCAACACATGTGCCATCGTGTATTTGCTTAAAGGCATCTCCACCACTTTTTAATTCTCTAAACTCAATCCAATCTAGTGATCCAATATCTTTGTTTGCTAAAATCATTAAAGTTTGTTCAAAATCTTTATTTGTATAGCAATAAGTGCCAATAACTGTCACTTCTTGTAAGGTCATTTTTCTAAAATTAAAAGTTCCAGCAGGCTGAGTTAAACCTATGTGTATGATAGTTCCGCCTGGTTTGACTACTTCGATTGCCTGTTGTCTTGAGATTTCTAGTCCAACCGTATCAAAAACTATATCAAAATTATTACTATTTATTTCCTTGTCATTTGGAGCTACATATTTGGCTTCCAAATATTTGGAGCATTCTTTTAGTCTTAATTTATTTGGATCAGATAGAATTATATTCTTGTTGCCTTTAATTTTTGATAATATTAGTCCACATAACAAACCAATCGCTCCACCTCCTTGAATTAAAGTTTTACATTCAGACAAAGGTTTGTTTAATGCTTGTTCACCCATTAATACTGCATGCAAAGAAACAGCGGTTGGCTCTGCTACTGGAGCCTCATTTTTATCTAGACCATCTGGAATTTCATAAATGTTTTGATCGGGTGTTGATACAAATTCCGCAAAAACACCTTGCCTTTCAATAGGTTTATTCATACCCAAAATAATTCTTTTTGTACAAAGATGCTCTCTTCCACTTGTGCAATATTCACATTTACCACAAGTGATTAAAGGATTTAAAACAACATCTTTTCCTTTGAATTTTCCATTCTGAACTTCTCCACTTACCTCATGTCCCAATATTAATGGAGGTACTCTTCTTTCATCGTGTCCATGATAAGCATGCATATCCGAACCACAAATTCCTGAAGCATGTATCTTTAAAATACTTTCTCCTGAAACCTCAATTGGATTTGGTTCGTCTCTATAAATTAATTCTTGGGTACCTGTGTATACTAGAGCTTTCATATTACTTTTTTGCTAATAAGTAATATGTTATCCAAGCAACAAATGCACCTATTATCCAAGCATAAGATTGTAAAAACATTAAATTAGTATTCCAAATTGTAGACGCTGAAAAAATAAATCCTAAAATTAAAGAATAAACACCTTTTATATGCCAACCACCAGAATAATAATAAGCGCTCTGTTTATCTATAGAATATAAATCTTTATTACTTAATTCTTGATTTTTAATTAAATAATAGTCAGCTGCCATCACTCCAAACAAAGGGCCAAAGAAAGCACCAAAAGTATCAACAAATGATAAAATTCCTATTTGGCTCAATATAGTCAGCCAGAAAATTGCAACCAACAAACCAAAAAAAGCAATTAAATAACTAGCGCTTTTTAAGCTTAATATTGAAGGAGCAAAATTTATTAGAGAGTATTGAGATGGAATAAAATTGGCAACTAAATTTGTAGAAGCTGAGGCAATTATAATAAAAAATAGAACGACTATTGTTATTTGTATATTATCAAATTTTCCTACTATATCAGTTGGATTAGTAAAAATTCTTTCCATATCAGAAAATTTTTGATTAAGAAAGACATCAGAGCCTGTTACAATAAAAACAGATAAAAAAGAAAAAATAATTAAATTCAAAATTAAACTTAAGTTTCCTTTTTTTAATTCTTTTTCATTTTTTACATATCTTGAAAAATCACCATAACTAATTATTAAAATTGAAAAATAAGCAAATATAGTTCCGGCAACTGTAATCAAAGGAGCTAAATTATTTATATTTAAAAAATTATTAAGATTAAATATATTTGAAAAAGCCTCAGTAGTTATTTTTACATCACTTAATAAAACAACAAAGAAAAAAATAAGCATACCAGCATAGACTGTCATTGCTGAAAAATTAATTATTTTTTTATTGTACTGCATCCCAACAGTGAAAAACAAAGTCTGTAGAACAATTGTTATTGCTATTGCGAACCAGTCAATAATATTTAAACCAAAATAAAAGATAATGAAAATTTCTTGCTCCAAGAAGGAATTATCAATTAAAAAAATTGCTATTCTTATCAGGTAAACTAATATTTTAGATAAAAAATAAGTTTGGATACCAAATAAAAAAATCCCAACCAAACTTCTAATTAATCCAAATAATTTAGCACCATTAAATCCTAAAGATGATCTTAACAATACTGCAAATGGTAAACCAAATTTTTGAGAAGGCTTTCCTATGATGTTTGAAAATAAATAAACAAAAAAAGATCCCAATATAATTCCAAAAAACACTACAAATACATTTAGGTTATATATTAGGTACAGCGAAGATATTAAAGAGAAACCAATTAAACTCTGTACATTTGCTCCCCAAAAACAAAATAGATCTTTCCAATTCCAAGTTTTATAATTTGGATTAACTGTGACTAAGTCCCAATTAGAAAAAGAGTATTTTACTTTTGGCTGATTCACTAAATTTATTTTAAACTAATAAATTCTACTGTCCATACAAGAGACTTGGTAACCATAAGGCAATTTTAGGGAATATGATTATTAAAACTAAACCTATAATCTGTAGAACCATAAATTGCATCATCCCATAGTAAATATCTTTCAAATCCCATTCTGGAACTACACCTTTTAAAAAATATGCTGAGAGCGCTACTGGTGGAGATAGCCAAGCGGTCTGGAGATTGACAGCAACCAGAATTGCAAACCAAGTTAAATTAAATCCTAATGCTTCTACTAGTGGCAAAATTATTGGAACAATGATCATAACTATCGGTACCCATTCTAATGGCCAACCCAGCAAAAATATCATGACCATAATCATTCCTAAGATCAGATATTTATTCATTTCTAAACCTAATAAAAATTCTGTTAATAAAGTTGGTGTTCCCAATCTAGCAAATACTGCTCCAAAAAAATTTGAGGCAGCAACTAAAACCATAATCAAAGCTGTAATTTCTAAAGTTTTAACTAAAGCTTCTTGAAGTTTTGATAATGTTAATTTTTTATATGCTAATGAAAGTAGCAATGCACCCATTGCACCACACCCAGCAGCCTCTGTCGGTGTAGCAAAACCAAATAAAATACTTCCTAATGCTGCAAAAACTAATGCTGCGGGTGGAACTAGACCTAAAAAAAACTCAATCCAGACTTCTTTCATACTAGCTGCACGCATTTCCTCAGGTAGCACGGGCCCAAGTTTTGGGTTAATCATACATCTAATTGTCGTGTAGCCTGCGTATAAACTTGCAAGAAGTATTCCTGGAATAATTGCTGCAGCAAACAAATCAATAACTGGAATTTCCATTATCGGTCCCATTACCACAAGCATAATACTGGGTGGAATTAAAATTCCCAAAGTTCCACCAGCTGTTATCGTACCTGCAGCAAGTTTTACATCGTAATTTGATCTGTTCATTGATTTTGCAGCCATAATTCCCAAAATAGTAACTGAGGCACCAACTATTCCAGTTGCAGCTGCAAAAATAACAGAAACAAACAATACAGCGTAATATAGTGAGCCCTTTACTCTTGCTAACATCATCTGAAAGGCTGAAAATAACCTTTCCATTAAACCTGCTTGCTCCATCATAATTCCCATAAACACAAAGAGTGGAACGGCAGCAAGAGTTTGTTCTGTCATCACCATCGAAAATTGGAGCGTCATTAAATAAAAGACTAATTTTCCAAACCCTAAATAACCAAATACAAAACCTAAAAAAATTAAAGTGAAAGAAATTGGAAATCCAACAAAAATTGCAAAAAGCATTACTCCCACTAAAACAAAACCTAAAATAGCTGGATCAATTAATTCTGCTATCATTTATCTTCTCCTGGCCACTCACCCTTTTTAGCTGCCCAGTAGCTTTTAAGTAATTCTGAAAATCCTTGGATAAGTAAAAATATAATTCCAATTAATAAACATGTTTTGATTGGCCACATATATGGCATCCAGGTAGTATCCATTCCTCTTTCACCTCTTTGGATAGACTCTAAAACAAATCCAAAAGTCATATATAAAAAGACAATAAGACCTGGAAAATAAAACAAGAGATACAGCCAAAAATCAATTAATCCTTGATTTTTGATTTTAAAATTTCTGTATAAGAAATCTGCTCTAATATGAACTCCTCTTGAAAGTGCATAACCTGCACCCAGCATAAAAAGAGCTCCATATAAAAATCTGCTTATATCATAAGCCCATATTGTTGGAGCTAAAAATAATTTTCTTGCTAGTACCTCATAGGTCATAGCAAAAATAAGTGGTATTAATATCCAACAAACCACACTACCAATCCACTTACTAAATTTATCTATGTTAATTATCGACTTTGCCATCCAAGTTGGCATATCCTCTGGCATTTTTCCTGAACCACCTCGCCTTTCGGCAATCATTTCGTCTGAAATATCTAATTTAGTTGGTTCGTCTGCCATAGAAATTTTTATTAAAAAAAATTAGAGCGGACTTATTAGTCCGCTCTAATATTCTAATTATTTAATGATTACTTTAATGTCGCTGCGTGAGCCATTCCTAGCTTCGCATTTGACATTTGAGCACCGCTCCAGAAAGGAACTGCTTTATCAGCAAATACTTTCATGGAATCATAAACTTCTTTGAAAAATGCATTTTTTTCAGCATTTTTATTTAAAGTTGCTTTAGCAGCTGCCATATACTCAGTGAAGTAGTCAGATGGAGTATCTTCTAAAATCACTCCATGTTTTGTTGTAAGTTCTTGTAAAGCTTCACCATTTGATAAAATTCTATAACTTAAAGATTTTATCAAAGACGCATCCGCAGCAACTTCAAGAGATTTCTTCTCATGTGCAGTCATAGCATCATATGTTTTTCCAGTAATATAAAAGTCAGCATTTACCACCACTTGGTGTAAACCTTGTAAGTAATAGTGCTTTAAAACTTTTTGGAAACCAAATGTTAAGTCTGGTTTTGGACAACACCATTCAGCAGCATCAATAGTTCCTGCTTCTAAAGCTGGTAGAATATCTCCACCTCCCATTGCAACAGATGCTATACCAATGTCTTTATATGTTTGTCCTGGAATTCCTGGAGGAGTTCTGAACTTATACTTTCTAAAGTCAGCCATATCTTTAATTGGTTTTGGAAACCAACCTAAAGCCTCTGGTCCAACAGGTTGAAGCATAAATCCTTTAATGTCTCTGTTCATCTCTTTCCATAATTGATCATAAAGCGCTTTTCCACCGCCATATTGGAACCAAGATAAAAACGCTAAATTATCTATACCTATTCCACCACCAGCTACTGGAGAACCAAATAGCATTGCAGCAGGATGTTCACCTGACCAATAATGTGTCCATGCAAATCCACAGTCAATCAAACCTTTGTCAACAGCATCAAGAGTCTCTTTAACTCCAACAACTGCTCCTGCAGGTAAGATTTCGAATTTTAAAGATCCACCAGTTAATTCAGTTACTGTATCAGTAAAGTCCTTTAACATCTTAACTTCGTCAGCTTTAGTGTTAAGAACTGTCTGACATTTTAGTGTTTTTGCAGCATTAGCATTTGAAATAAATCCAAATACCATTGCAACTGCAAATAACATTGAAATGATTTTTTTCATATCGTTTTTCCCTCTCTATATTTTTAAAAATTAAAGCTTGTCAAAGAATGAAATCTAAAACAAGTCTTAATATTGGATTATTTTAATTTTTTTGTGTACAGAAATGTTACAATTAAAAAAATTTTAATTTATAAGAGTTCTAGGTAATGGATAATTTTGATTATATTATAATTGGTGCTGGATCAGCTGGATGTGTTCTTGCTAATAGAATTTCATCTAATCCTAAGAATAAAGTCTTACTTTTAGAGGCAGGTGGTAAAGATACTAATCCATGGATACATATTCCTGGAGGGTATTTTAAAACAATGCATAATCCTGAGACAGATTGGTGTTTTAACACAGAGGAAGAGCCTTTCTGTGATAATAGAAAGATGACTTACCCAAGAGGGAAAACACTTGGAGGAAGTTCTTCTATTAATGGAATGCTTTATATTCGAGGGCAATCAAATGATTATAATTATTGGAGACAATTAGGAAATGTAGGCTGGTCATGGAATGATGTGCTCCCTTATTTTAAAAAGTCTGAAGATTTCCAATTTGGAAAAAATGAATTTCATGGTTCTGGCGGCCCTTTAAAAGTAGAAAAAATAAGATCTACATTCAAAGTTTTAGACTTGTTTTTAGAAGCTGCAGAGGAATTTGGATATAAAAAAACTGATGATTTTAATAATGGTGATAATGAGGGAATGGGATATTTTCCTTTAACAGTAAAAAATGGTTTTAGATGTAGCACAGCAGTTGGATATTTAAATCCTGTAAAAAGTAGAAGTAATTTAAAAATTATAACTAAAGCTCATATCAAAAATGTTGAATTTGAAAATAAAATTGCCAAAAAAGTAAATTTTTGGACTGGCGATAAGTTAAATACTGTTGAAGCAAATGGTGAAATCATTTTAAGTGCTGGTACTATTGGATCTCCACATATTCTTCAAGCCTCAGGTTTGGGGCCAGCTAAATTATTAAAAGATAACGGTATTGAAGTATTAATGGATAATAAAAATATAGGCCAAAACTTAACTGACCATCTAATGTTAAGACCAGTATATAAAATAAAAAATTTAGAAACATTAAATGATATTTATTATAGCTTTACTAAAAAAATATTTACTGGATTAAAATTTTTCTTAACACGAACTGGTCCTCTTACAGTTGGCGCTAGTTATTTGTGTGGTTTCGTAAAGAGTGATCCACATTTAGAAACTCCTAACTTACAATTTCATGTTTCTCCTGCTAGTACAGATCTCTTAGGAAAATCATCTTTACACAAATTTCCTGCTTTCACACCAACCATTACTAATGTAAGACCTACTAGCAGGGGATCTATTGAACTTAAATCCTCCGATACAAGAATTTCTCCAAAGATTAAAATGAATTATCTATCTACGGATGAAGATAGAGAAATAGCAGGTAAGTCTCTAAAAATAGTAAGAAAAATAGTTATGGAGTCCAAAGCCTATAAAAATTATGGACCAGAAGAATTAAGACCAGGTATAAATATTACTGACAATGAGCAGTTAGCTGTTGAAGCGGGAAAATTTGCTAATACAATTTTCCATCCTGTTAGTACTTGCAGAATGGGTAAAGATGAAAATGCAGTAGTGTCTGATCAGTTAAAGGTTCATGGAGTCAAAAACTTAAGAGTGATTGATGCATCAGTGATGCCTTATATCACCTCAGGAAATACTAATGCTCCAACAATTATGATTGCGGAAAAAGGTGCAGACATGATACTACAGCAGTAATGTTTGCAGAATTTTTTACGCCTGAACAAATAGCAATAGTAACTCAAATAATTCTTATTGATTTAGTTTTAGCTGGTGACAACGCAATAATAATTGGAATGGTTGCATCTAAATTTCCAGTCGAACAAAGAAAAAAAGTAATTTTTTGGGGAATCGGTGGTGCTGTAATTTTAAGAATAATACTTACCTTACTTACAGCTTATCTGCTGCAAATCACCGGTTTAAGATTAATTGGTGGATTGTTGTTACTTTATATTGTGTACAAGCTTTATATAGATGTAATTAAAGGTTCAGAAACAGAGGAGGATGTAAAAGTAGATAATTCTAGTTTTCTTAAAGCAATTTGGACTGTTTTACTGGCAGATTTTACAATGAGTTTAGATAATGTTTTAGGTGTTGCCGGTGCAGCTGGTGACCACTATGGACTTCTTGTTTTTGGGTTAGTTTTATCAATTGTTTTAATGGCAACTGCAGCAACTTTAATTTCTGGATGGATTAAAAAATATAGGTGGATAGCTTGGCTTGGATTATTAGCCATTTTAATTGTAGCTGTTGAGTTGATTTACACAGATATTAAAATATTATTCTTTTAATGTTTCTTCAAAAAATAAATCTAAAAAACAAATATGCATTAGTTACAGGTGCAGGTAAAGGATTAGGAAGAGCATGTTCAATTGCATTAGCTGAAGCAGGTGCAACAGTTATTGCTTTAAGCAGAACATCTTCGGATCTTAATAAATTAGAAAAAGATATAAAAAAAGTTAAAGGTAAAATTATTAAGGTTTCATGCGATGTAATGAATTATGAAGATTTAAAACAAAAATTAGATAAAATAAAAATTATTGATGTATTAGTAAATAATGCTGGAACTAATATTCCAGAGCCTTTTGAAAAAATTAAACAAAAAAGCATGAATTACCTAGTGGATTTAAATCTCAAGGCAGCATTTAACGTGGCACAACTTGTTGTAAAAAAAATGCTTAAAAATAAAAAAAGACCTGGTTCAATTATAAATATGTCATCACAGCTCGGTCATGTTGGTATGGGTGGAAGAAATGTATACAATATGACTAAATTTGGAATTGAAGGATTGACAAAAGGAATGGGTGTGGAGTTAGCTAAAAAAAATATTAGAGTAAATACAGTTGCACCTACTTTTGTTGAAACACCAATGGTTAAAAATTTTTTCAAAAATAAAAAATTTAAAAAATTAGCTCTTGGAAATATTCCTATGGGTAAAGCAGCTACTGAAAGTGATGTTGCCACAACTGTATGCTTTTTGGCTTCATCAGCATCTTCAATGATTACAGGAACATCAATAATTATAGATGGTGGATGGACAGCTCAATAATTTATAGATTTTTTTTTGTTTTTTTAATTTTTATATCACCAGTAAAAGCTATTGAATTTCAAGGTAAATTTCTGCAAGGTCATTTTATATTAGGTAAAACTAATCCTAACGCTAAAATTCTAGTTGGAAAAAAAGAAGTAAAAGTTTCAAAAGATGGTTTTTTTGTTTTTGGTATTGATCGAGATCAAAAATATGACCTAACATTTACAAAAATTATTAATGGAAAAAAATCAATAACTACAAAAAAAGTTTTAAAGAGAAAATATAATATACAAAGAATAGATGGTTTGGCAGAAAGTAAAGTAACCCCGCCTGAGTCTGTTTATAAAAGAATTAAAAAAGAAAATAATGCAATTGGAGAAGCAAGAGCAATAAATTCTGATCTTCAATTTTTTAAAGAAAAATTTATTATGCCAGTTGAAGGTATAATCAGCGGGGTTTATGGCAGTCAAAGAATTTTAAATGGTAAACCTAGGTGGCCTCACTATGGAATAGATATAGCAGCTAAAAAAGGAACGATGATTAAATCTTCTGGTTCAGGTATAGTTACTATGGCTGAAGATGATTTATATTATACTGGTGGTACAGTTATTATGGATCATGGACATGGAATATCTACAATATATTCTCATTTGGAAACGATTTTAGTCTCTGCTGGTGATAAAATTAATAAAGGTGATATTATAGGAACTGTGGGATCAACTGGAAGATCAACAGGCCCCCATTTGGATTTCAGAATTAATTGGTTTCAAACAAGACTTGATCCAATGTCTGTGTTAAAATAAGAGAGTTATATTGAACTTATTACTTTTAATTTTTTCATTAATTTTATGAAAAATATTCTTCTTAATAAAAAAAATAATATCACATATTTAATTTTTATATTTATTTTTATTTTATCATTTGTTTTTAGATATCATGATCTAATGAGAGGAAGTCTATTTATGGATGAAATGGATACTTTTTTCATCAGTGATCCCAATCTTTCATTTTATGAAACATTTAAAAGAAATTTAAAAATCGATCAATACAATTTTTATCAATACTTATATAAGTATTTT
Source organism: uncultured Pelagibacteraceae bacterium (assembly GCA_902521675.1). Classification (GTDB taxonomy): domain Bacteria; phylum Pseudomonadota; class Alphaproteobacteria; order Pelagibacterales; family Pelagibacteraceae; genus Pelagibacter. Next base: position 465 of record CABYSP010000023.1, on the reverse strand, counting down.
TTTCTAGTATTTGGTTATAACGATTTTAATGCAAGATTATTTACTTGTATTATTGGGTCAATAGTTCCACTAGCTACTTATATTCTTTATAGAAATCATATATCAAACAATAATGATTTTTTGTTAGCAATTCTTGTAATTTTAAATATTTTTTTAATTGATTATTCTCAAGAGGTTAGAGCGCCAATTTTTTATTGTCTATTTAGCATAATAAATATTTATTATTTTTTTAACATTTTTAAAAATAAAAATTTTATAAATATTTTTTTTTATATTATTTCTGGTGTAATCAGTTTAACAATTATGAATTTTTCTATAATTCTAATTTTTTCACAATTTATATTTGTAATTTTTTATAAAAGAAAAGTTTTTACGAATTTTATTTTTTATATATCTCTAATTGCAATATTTTTTTTAACATTAAATTTTCCTCATATTCAAAAGCAATTTTTGCTTATTACTAAC
>CABYSP010000022.1 GCA_902521675.1 uncultured Pelagibacteraceae bacterium | reverse complement strand
CTAAATAAATTTTTGGTAGAGATAGATAATTAAACCAATAATCAAATATATTTTGTGAAAACAGATATATTAAGAAAATAAATTTTGGAATAATAAAACCATAAATAAATTTAAAATTACTTTTAATATCTATTCTACTTGCAAATAAAAAATATATAAGGCTAAAAATCAGAATTGAAACAATTATTGGGATGAAAAAATCTTGCCTAGTTAAAATACTTAAGCTTAAAAAAAAACCTATTAAAAAATAATTTTTATTATTTAATGATATTAAATAAAAACTAATTGAAATAAAAAAAAACGCTATATAATTTGGCCAAGGCAACCATGGTATGGGATGATTGAATAAAATAATAACGGTAGATAAAAAAGAAAATTTTAAATTAGTAAAATTATTTACTGTTTTACTAATATATAGAACTCCTAAAAAATAAAAAATTGTATTAAAAAAGCTAATAAAAAAAATTTTATTATCAAATATAGATAAAATTATTGAATTAATTATTGTCGTTAATATTCCATATTGAATAAAAATTTCTTTGTATGGTAATTTACCATTTAAAAGATCAATCGAATTTGAGTAAATTAGTCCAATATGATGTCCATCATATTGATATCTAATTATTATTATTGAATAAGTAAAAAATATTAAAATAGTTAATAAATTAATTAATGATAAATTTTTAAAAAAAAATGATCTAAATGAATTCATTAAACTATTTGTTTAATTCTTCTTTTACCTCAATTCTAATTTCTTCTATTAATGGATACCATTTTAAATAGATTTTTTTGATAAGGTTTTTATAAAGCTCTCTTTTTTCTGGAGTAAAATCCTCAGTTGATTTAACAAATTCTCTCATCAACTTTTTTGAAAGTTTTTTATCAGCAAAAATATTTGAAATTTGTCTTTCTATGACTGGTTCTACTAATTTAATCATCACAGCAAAACAAAAAATAAAACCTAAAATTGAAAATGTAAGTTTTTTGTAAAAATCCATATTAAGACCAAATGTAATTATTTTTTGATTTTAAATCAAAAGTTTTATCTATGATATATTGAGATACGATATCTGAATTAAAATATTTCATGTATTTAACCTTGCCATTTCTTGCAAGCTCTCTTCTTCTTGAATTATCTTTTTTGTATTTAAGGATTTTTTCTGCCAAATCATCAATATTTCTATAAAAAACTGCTTCATTTTTTTTGAATAAATCGCTCAATTGTGTTTTTTCATCTAAAAATGTTAATAAACCATTACCAAAGAGTTGTGCTATCCTGTCACTACTATAATATTTTAAAGGTTCTCCTCTACTTAAATTGAGACCCATTTTTGAATTAGATATTACATCTATAAAATCATCCCCCCATACAGGTTGTCTATTACTAAAACCATATAAATCAAATTTGATATCTTTATTAGAAATTTTAATTAATTTTTTTAGAAAACTTTCTCTTTTATCATTTTTGCCTTTTTTCAAAACACCTCTATGTACACCATGACTCATTGCAAAAAAAAGATCTTTTTCAGGGTCTCTTTTATAATTTTGTAATATTTCAAATGAAGGATCGCTTGGATTAGGTATGAAATAAGAATTATTTAAATTAAAATCTAAAGCATCAGGTGAAGTTGTTAAAAAATTACAATCCATAAATTTTGACTTAAGTGTAAGCCTTAATTTATTTTTTATATAATCTGGTCCATTTTTGCTTACTGGATCAAGAAACCATTGAGCAAATTTCAAAGTTTTATTTTTATTTTTTAATTCATCAAAAGTTTGATCTTTTATATTATCAGCATGACCAATCACAATTAAATCAGGCTTAAATGTTTCGTTTATTTGAATTATTTTTTTATTAAAAGTATTTTTTCCAGTTATATCTCGTAAATTTTTTGAATTATGAATTATGTCTCTATCACTTAGAGTAAACACAGTATGATTGTTTCTTATAAATCCATTATTAATACGTCTACCTGTGTTATAATGAAGTCTGCCGTTATGTCTTTCGTTAAAATTTGTAATATGTAATATTTTTAATTTTGAAAATGATGAAGTTCTATTAATTTTTTTTACTGATATTAAATCATATCTAATTTTTTCAATTTTTTTGGTAATAAAATTTGGTGTAAAACTAAAATTATTATAATTTTCTTTTTGTAATTTTAACAAATAATTTTTATTGATTATCAATTTTTCTATAAGAGTGAATAAATTTTTTGAATTTAAACTTTTTAAAATTAATGCTGATTTTGAAGTTTCTGGCAAACCACCCCTTTGTGTTATAATAGGTACTGAACCTCTACTACAAGCTTCAAGGCTTGCTCTACCTAAAGGTTCGTTCCATCTTGAGCAGATTACAGATATACTTGTCTTTTCAAGTTGTTTTAAAATAAATTTATGATCTTTATATCCAAATATTTTTAAATTTTTGTGAACAAAGGAATGTTTTTCTCTTGGTTCATCACCAATAACTATTGATCTCCAATCCGGATACTTATTTAAAACTTTTAAAATGGTGTTTCCAAAAACGTCGTATCCCTTAGCTCTATTTAGTTTTCCGATAAAAGAAATAATTTTATTTTTATTTTTAAAATTTATCTTTGGTTTATTTACAGATTGATATATAACAGAAAAGTTATTTTTAAAATATTCAAAATCTTTTAATCCAATTTTAAATCTGTTCAATGACCATTCACTATTGAAAATAAAATGATCAACTTTTAACAAAAGTGATTTTCTATCTTTTAATGTTTTTGAACCACTCATTGTTAATGGATCATTATGAAAATATAAAATAATTTTAGATTTAGTTTTTTCGCTTATAAGATCTATGTAAGCAGGTCTATTATGTACCTCGATAATATCTGAAGGAATTTTGTTTTCATATTCAAGAAATTTTTTAATATAAATTTTTGAATGACTTTTTAAAAAAATTCTTTGAAAATTTAAATTGATATAATTTTTATCTAAATAATTTTTTTCGTCTGTTTTACCAAAAACATATGTATTTTTTTTCAACTCACTATGTTTAATTACATCATTTACAAATAATGAAACTGCACCTGATTTTTTAAAAGAAAAATTTTCTTTATAAGGTAGAAGTATTGAAATTTTCATATTTTATTAAGAATTCTGCTTTTAACTTATTTCTTTTAATTCTATTATTTTTTAATTTATATTCTTCTCTCATTGCTTGAGACTTATTTTTATATCTTTTTTGGTAAATGATCTCCCATTTTTTTCCTCGAGTAAATTTTGCACCCTTACCATTATTATGTAGTGAAATACGTTTATTTATATTATTTGTATACCCAACGTAACTTACAAATCTTGTTTTGCTTTTAGAAACCAATAGATAAACTACATAGGTCATAAAATGGCGGTCCCTAGGGGAATCGAACCCCTCTTTCGAGGATGAAAACCACGTGTCCTAACCGATAGACGAAGGGACCGAATTGCTGCTTTTTATTGTAAAATAAACAATTAATCAAGTATATCATTACAAATTTTGTTTTAGTTTTATTACTTTTTTAAGACCAGATGATTTATGTGTAACTAATGTCTCTGAAACAAAATTATTGTCTTGAATTTCAATACCTGCAACTAAATCACCAGATGTAATCCCTGTTGCACAAAAAATAGAATCACCAGTCACGATTTCATTCAATTCATATTTTTTGGTTAAATCATTAATTCCCATTTTTTTTGCCCTTGCTTTATCCTCATCTGTTTTGAACAAAAATCTTCCTTGAAAGTTACAATTAAATGCATCCAAAGCAGCTGCAGCAAGAACACCTTCTGGACCACCTCCTGTGCCTAAAAAAATATCAACATTATATTTTTCTTCAGTAACTAGTAAGGCTCCTGAAACATCACCGTCAGTGATTAATTTTAGATTAACTTTTAATTTGTTTAACTCATCTATAATTTCTTTATGTCTCGGCCTGTCCATAATACATGCGGTTAAATTTTCTGGATTCTTATTTAAATGGTCACTTAAATTAGATATATTCTGCTTTACTGTATAATCTAAATCAATAACGTTTTTTTCATTAACTTTGGTAGAGATTTTTTCCATATAAGTTTCAGGAGCTTTAAATAAATTATTTTTTTCAGCAATAGCAATGACAGATAAGGCTCCAGGAAGGTTGTTGGCAACAAAATTAGTACCTTCTAATGGATCTACTGCTATGTCAAGTTTAGGTCCTTCATTAGTTCCGACTTTCTCACCTATATAAAGCATTGGTGCTTCATCTAGTTCACCCTCTCCTATTACTATTTCTCCTTGAAAATTTATTTTATTTAATTCACTTCTCATAGAGTCTACAGCAGCTTTATCAGCTACAATTTTGTCTTTTTTTCCAATAATATATGAAGCTGCTAAAGCAGCTTTTGAGGTAATATTTATAAATTGATTAATAAATTTTTTATCAATTGTCATTAAATTTTTTCATCAATAAAGCCTTCTTGATTAATTTTCGATTCAAATTCTCTTAGACGTTTATATACGCTTGCAAGCTCAATAATAGTTGGCCAGGCTTTTAAAATATACTGCATTGATCCTTCTACTCTACCAAAGGCTCTTATGATCTGCTGCATCACACCAAGAGTTACTGCACCTGCTACTATAGCAGGCGCTAAGAAGACATAAGCTGATAAAACATTAGCCTGCAAATATGCTATTCTACCAATATTAAAATACAAATATCTAATATAGCTTAAAAAATGAATATTTCTTACACCATCAAATAATTCTTCAATAGTTTTTGGTCTTACTGTTCCATCATCTTCTGCAATTACAAGTATCTTTCTGTAAGCAGCCTCTTTTTTTTGTAGATCGTATTCAACTCCAACTAATCTTAAAATTAAACCAAGCAAAATTAAAAAAATTGTTCCTCCAACTGACCAGATTAAAGCACCTACTATTAATCCATAATCCCAATCACCAAAAAAGAATATTGGTATTCCTACACTTAATCCAAATAAGATAGGCATAAATTCAATGAGTATCATTAAAGCTTCGATTAGGCTTGTCCCTAGAGACTCCATTATTCTAGAAAACTTTATAGTGTCCTCTTGAACTCTTTGCGCCGCACCTTCAATTTTTCGAGCTTTGTCATAAACACTATGATACCACTCAACCATAGCTGTTCTCCATCTAAACAAATAATGTGAAGTAAAAAAACTTACTATTACAGCTACACCAACATACATAGCTGCTAATGTTATGAATGACAATAAACTCGACCAGTACTCTTCTATAGTAATCGAGTTTGGAGCTCCAAGAGCTTTTTGAATCATGTCATAAAATTCACCAAACCATTCATTAATTTTAACATCTATTTTAACTTGAATCCAAAGAGATGATAAAATTATAGCTGAGCCTATCCAAGACCAAAGAAACCAACTCTTTTGTGTGAAAAATCTAAACATGGATTATTTTAAAAAATTATCAGCGTAAGATTTTTTTACAGTTTTTCTTTTTCGAGGTTCAATTAATTCAAAATCAATTTTTTTCTTTTTTGCGTAATTAATTGCTAGTTCCTTTGTTGAAAATTCTAATTTTAGTTCTGTATAAGTGTCAGATGAACTTTCCCAACCCATTAAAGGATTTTTTGTTGGATCTTTTGTTTTAAATTCTAAAATCCATTTATCTTTTTTTGCTAATCCTGATTGCATAGGATTTTTATTTGGAATGTAAATAATAGCTTTTTTCATAAATGATGGTCGGAGTGGCAGGATTCGAACCTGCGACCCTCTGGTCCCAAACCAGATGCGCTACCAGGCTGCGCTACACTCCGATCCGAGTACTAATACAGCAGTTATTGATAATTTCAATGTATAAAGATACCAAAATTAAAAGAAATTTGAACAAAATCTGGTATATAACGAAGCATGATAATTACTTGTCCAAATTGTAACAAGCAATTCAAAATTGATTATTCTTTAATACCAGATGAAGGAAGAGATTTGCAATGCGGATCATGTAATCATATTTGGTTTCATGATAACCAAGAAAATAACAATGAAGTACTAGAGTTGAAAGAGGAAATTATCAATGAAGACATTGAAACAAAAGCTAAAAAAAATGAGGATAAAATAGAAGAGAAACAACAACCAGAAGAAATAGTTAAAAATGAAATAAATAATAAAAAAAAAGAAAAAAATTCAGAAAAACAAAAAAATACAACTACACATAAAAAAACAGAAAATAAGGGAAGTAAGTTTTTTTCTTATTTAATAGTATTTATTATATCTTTTGCAGCATTAATTATCTTGCTAGATACTCTAAAAACTCCATTAATTAATGTATTTCCAGGATTGGAAATTATTCTATTTAACCTTTTTGAAACATTGCAAGATATAAAACTATTTATTATAGACCTATTTTAATTTTTTATGATTAATTATATATCTAAGCCTTTTAGGTGGTTTTTTAAATTAGAAGCTGCAAGTGGACTTGTATTGTTGTTTGCTGCAATAATTGCATTATTCATAAGCAATTCTGGACTAGCAGATTTATATTTTACTACTCTAAATAAATATTTATTCATAGGTATTAATAATTTTGGATTAAAATTATCAGTATTACATTGGATCAATGATGCCTTAATGGCAATTTTCTTTTTCTTTGTTACTTTAGAAATTAAAAGAGAATTTTTACAAGGTGAGCTTTCAAATATTAAGCAAGCTTTATTGCCAATTATAGCAGCAGTAGGAGGTATGTTAGTTCCTGCATTATTTTATGTTTTCATAAACTTTGGTGATAGTGAAACATTAAATGGGTGGGCAATTCCCTCAGCTACAGATATCGCTTTTTCTTTAGGAGTTTTATCTTTATTAGGTAAAAGAGTTCCTTTATCATTAAAAGTGTTTTTAACTGCATTAGCTATAATAGATGATTTAGGAGCAATAGTAATAATTGCCCTATTCTACTCTGGAGATTTAAGTATTAAGTATTTAACTTTAATGTTAATGGCTTTTATTGTTTTATTATTAATTAATAAATTTAATATTAAAAAATTTCTACCTTACTTAGTTGTAGGACTTTTTCTTTGGGATTTTACGCATAACTCAGGAATACACGCTACTATTGCTGGTGTTTTGTTAGCTATGACAATTCCACATAGAAAAAAAGAAAAAGATTTTTCTTTATTGATAAAAATTGAACATGCAATTAGTCCATATGTTGCCTTTGGAATAATGCCTTTATTTGCATTTGCCAATGCTGGTGTATCTCTAGAAGGTTTATCGTTTGCTTCATTGCTTGATAAGGTTCCCCTGGGAATCGTATTAGGACTATTCCTTGGTAAACAACTAGGTGTTTTTGTCTTTTCATATGTGTCAATAAAATTGAAAGTTGCACAAATGCCAAATGATACAAGTTGGTACAATTTTTATGGTGTAGGAGTTCTTACTGGAATTGGTTTCACCATGAGTTTGTTTGTTGGAAATTTAGCTTTTGTTGAAAACATGCAATATATGGATGGTGTAAAAATTGGGGTATTAACTGGATCATTGTTATCAACTTTATTTGGTTATTTTTTAATATTACTTACACCAAATAAACCTGATAAATGAAAAAAGTAATATTTCTATTTTCTATAATTATGTTTTTTTTTAAAACATTAGCAACAGCGAACTATGAAAAAAAAATCTATGATTTTAGTATAGAGAGTATAACTGGTGAGACAATTAATTTCGAAGATTATAAAAACAAAGTTATTTTAATTGTGAATACAGCAAGTTATTGTGGATTTACAAAACAATATAACGAATTACAAGAATTGTGGGACTTATATAAAGCAAAAGGTTTGATTGTTCTTGGTGTTCCATCTAATTCTTTTAATCAAGAAAAAAATAACAATGCAGATATTAAAGAATTTTGTGAAGTAAATTTCAATATTAACTTCCCTTTGACAACATTAACTGATGTTAAAGGTAAAAATGCTCATGAACTTTTTAAATGGGCAAAAGAGAATCATGGTAAATCAGCGGAACCAAAGTGGAATTTTCATAAAATCTTGATTAATAAAGAAGGTAAAGTTCAAGATACTTTTGCATCATTTACAAAACCAATGTCAAAAAAAATAATTAAAGCTATAGAAAATATCTTATAAGTTTATTGTTAATCCATCATGAGCTGGAAAAACATCTTTTGGCAAGATTTTTTTGAGAACTTTATAATCTAATACTGGTGATAAATTTGTTAAAATAGCTTTCTTTGGTTTGAATTGTTTAATTACAGCTAGTGAAGTTTCTAAATTAAAATGTGATGGATGATAATTGTACCATAAGCAATCAATAATTAAATATTGAAGATTTCTAAAATATTTATTATCTTTTTTATAAATTTTACTTACATCACTAATATAAGCTAATTTTTTATTAATTATAAAGCAATTTGATTTTACTTTCCCATGTTGAACCATAATTGATTGAATACCAATTTTTTTATTGTTGTTTTTAGTAAATATTTTTTTAGGCAATTTATTAAGTTTTAGTGTTGCAGGATATTCTTTTGAATAACTTTTAAATATATAAGAAAATGTAGAGTTAAGATATTTAGAAGTATATTTATCAGCATAAACATCAAGCTGTTTTCTGCTGTTTATATAAAATGATCTCAAATCATTTATCCCATGTGTCTGATCACCATGCATATGAGAATATAATACTTTATTAATTTTTTTTATTTTATGTTTTAACAGTTGTTGACGTAAGTCAGGAGATGTATCTATAAGAATATTTTCATCTGTAGTTTTTATTAAAGCTGAACATCTTGTTCTATAATTTTTTTTATTATTAGGATCACAATTTCCAAAGAAACCATCAGTTCTTGGTACACCCATTGAACTACCACAGCCTAAAATAATAAATTTCATTAATTTCAATTAAAAAATAGTTTATTAAAGTTATCTGTAGTTTTTTTTATAAGATCTTCTTTGGATATATTTTTAATTTCAGCTAATTTAGCAGCAGTAAAATCAATGAATGATGGTTCATTTTTTTTTCCTCTTTTAGGAACGGGTGCTAAAAAAGGACTATCAGTCTCAATTAAGATATTATCCATTGGAATAGATTTGAACGTATCTTGTAAATCCAATGAGTTTTTAAAAGTAATGATACCACTTGCTGAAAAAAATGAATTTAAACTCATTAGTTTTTCCGAAAATTCTTTAGACCCAGTAAAACAATGCATCAAAATTTTAAGGTTTTCGTTTTTATATTCATTTAAAATCTCAAAAGTTTCTTTTTCTGCATCTCTTGAATGAACAATTAATGGAATATTGGTTTTTATGGATGCATCTATATGTTCTTTAAAACTTGCTATCTGCTTGTCTTTTTCACTATTATTGTAATAAAAATCTAAACCAGTTTCTCCAATTCCAATAATTTTTGAGTTTTGATTGAGACTTTCAATGATCTGCTTTGAAGTGATTATATCTTTAGAGCTTTCATGCGGATGAATACCAATAGTACCATAGATCATCTCATCTTTATAAATTAAATCTTTCACTCTAGAAAAACTTTCAAACGAAGTTGAGATAGTTAATAATTTTTCTATACCAACTTCTTTTGATCTTTGTATTACATTAGCTAAATCACTTATTAATGGTTCATGATCTAGATGGCAGTGTGAATCAATCATTGTTTTTCTCAATTTTTTTAAAAAGTATATCTATTTTATTAATATTATTACCTTTTGTTAAATACTGATTATTAGAAACTGAATCTAATTTTATATTTTTTTCTTCAATGTCGAAAATCTTTAATGCTTTTAAAGAAGATTCAGGAATAATTGGATATAGTAAAAAACTTATTTTTCTTACAATTTCTAATGTTGTGTAAACAATAGTATTCAATCTAACTATATCATCTTTTTTTTTCCATGGTTCTTGATCGTTAAAATATTTATTTGCTTCAAAAAGTGAATTTACAATATAATCAATGTAAAAATTAATATTTTGATTGTCAATTTGAGACCTAATATTATCTAAATTATCTTTATACTTATTTAGTATTAATAAATCCTCATCATTAAGTTTAATTTCAGATGGAATTTTTCCTTCACAATTTTTTATTGCAAAAGCAGTTACACGCTGACATAAATTTCCATAATTATTAGCTAAATCACTATTAATACAATCCTCTAGTCTTTCTTGAGATATATTTCCATCATTGCCAAAAGAAACTTCTTTTATTAAATAGTATCTTAAAGGATCTAGACCATAGGTTTTAATTATTTCAAGTGGATCAAGAATGTTTCCTTTAGATTTAGACATTTTTTCTTCACCTGATAATATCCATCCATGACCGTAAACTCTTTTTGGTAAATCAATTTTTGCTGCTAATAAAAATGCAGGCCAATAAACAGCATGAAATCTTAGTATATCTTTCCCAATTAAATGTATTGAGGCAGGCCAAAATTTTTTAAACAAATCATCATGTGTATTAGGATAGTTTAGTGCACTTAAATAATTTGTTAAAGCATCAAGCCAAACATATATCACATGGTTTTTATTATTTGGAACAGGTATGCCCCATGAAAAACTTTTTCTACTTACAGAAAGATCTTTAAGACCACTTTTTACAAAACTAATAACTTCATTTTTCCTAGATTGTGGAGAAATAAAATATGGATTAGCTTCATAAAAGTCTAATAACGGTTTTTCCCACTTTGAAAGTCTAAAAAAATAAGATTCTTCTTCAATCCATTCGACAGGGGATTTTGATAATATAGCAATTTTTTTTCCATCTAATTCCTCAATTTCATCTTCGTTATAAAAGGCTTCATCTGATACTGAATACCATCCAGAATAGTTTGATAAATATATATCATCATTTTTCTCAAATTCATTCCAAAGATGTTGAACTGTTTTTTTATGTCTAGCTTCTGTAGTTCTTATAAAATCAGTATTTGATAAATTCAAAGTATCTGAAAGATCTCTAAAGGTTTGACTAATTTGATCACAAAATATTTGTGGCTCCTTTCCTGCTTTTTCTGCTGATCTTTGAATTTTTAAACCATGTTCGTCTGTACCTGTAAGAAAATGAACTTGATAATCATCAATTTTTTTAAATCTTGCAAAAAAATCGGCGATAACACTTGAATATGCATGACCCATATGAGGCTTTGCTGAGGGATAGTATATAGGAGTGGTAATATAAAAAGTTTTATCCATTTAGTATTTTATCCTCAAATTCCAGATCTAAAGAGAGTACAAAGTTACTTACATATGGTATTACTAACTATGATCTTGTTAAAATAGCCAAAGCAAATACACCATTTCATAAAATAGACGTTTGGCTAGGAAAAGAAAATAGTGTCGAAGCTTATACAAATGAAGATATTTATAAAACAATTAAAAAAGCCAAAAAAAAACTTTTAAAAGTTATTGTGAAATACGATGGCCCAGTTGAAGCACCAATTATAAAAGACCAAAAAATAGCCACGTTAAGAGTTGTTTATGATCAAGAACTTATAGGTGAGTATGATTTGCTTTCATCTAAAGAAATTAAAAA
>CABYSP010000021.1 GCA_902521675.1 uncultured Pelagibacteraceae bacterium | reverse complement strand
TTTATTTATTTTGATTTCTTTAAATATAAAATTAAATTTACTTTTTTTTTTTATTATATTAGGTAATTTTTTTTTTAATAAATCTGTTGAGAATATTAACTTTTTAAATCTAAATCTTAAAATCGAACTACTTAAACAGTATAAGATTGGAAATATAAATTTTCTTAAATAAAAATCCTTTGATTTTTTTGAAAAAAAAGAGCCTCCAGTAATTGGACCAATTTCAGATTTAGGTGGCAATAGTAAAAATATTAAAAAATTCCAATAAGGTAAATAGTTAAGATAAATAAATTTTTTATTTTTAAAAAAATATTTCCATGCAACTAAAATGCCAATAAATGGACTTAAATATTTATAATTAAATATTTTTATTTTAAGTGGTTTAATTCTCTTTGTATTTATTTTAAATTTTCTTCTATATTCATTAATGAACAATCTTCCCAACCTTCCTTCACCAGAATTTAAACTATAATCGCAGGCCCAAAAAAAAACTTTATTTGATTTCAATATACCTCCAATGCATTAATTTAATTTAATATAACTATTTATAAATATTGTATAAATAAAAGAACTCTTATATTAGAATTTATAAATATGAAAATATACATTCAAACATTCAATTTTATTAGAAAATATCAGCCGTATTCAATTTACTTATTAATTGGTGTTTTTCTTTTATCATCATTTATTGAGGCAATAGGAATAAGTTTTGTAATGCCAGTTATAGCATTAGTTTTAGATGAAAATTTTTTGCAAATTTTAGAAAATTCATCTTTTGGAAAATATGTACCTAAATTTATTTTAGAAATGGAAAGGGCTGAAGCTTTGATGTTTTTTTCAGTTTTTGTTATTATAATTTATTTTATTAAAAATCTTATTTTAGTAATTACAGAATATTTAAAATCTATTTTTATAAATAGTATAAAAGAAAAAATAACTACTATAATGATGAATAAATATTTACATCAAGATTACTTGTATCATTCAAAAAAAGATAATTCTGAAATTAATTCTACGATAAATCAAAAAATTAATGATTTGACTGACGGTCTTTTATCCTCAGTATTAATTATTATTGCCGAAGTAATAATGATATTTGGTTTAGTGACTTTAATAATATTTTTTAAACAAATTAATACATTTTTAATTTTAATAGCTCTATTTTCTTTTGGAATAATTTCTGCAAAAATAATTTCTGTATTTATTAAAAAAATAGGTCTAAGAAGACAGCAAAGTGTTAATATAAAATTCGAAAATTTTACAAATATTATTAATAATTTTCGAGAAATAATTTTGACGGGTAAGACTGGACTGTATTTCTCTAAATTTTCAAATTCTTTGAAAATTATAGCGAAAATGGATGCAATCAGAGCGGCTCTTCAGCGTTCTCCACAACTTATATTTGAAACACTTGGTATAGCTGGCCTTATAGTAATTATTTATTATTTATTATATTTAAACGCAAGCACAGTAAAAATAATTGCTACATGTACATTTTTTGCAGCAGTCTGTTATCGGGCAATTCCATCACTCCACAAAATTTTATTTTTTTATTATAATGTAAAATATTATAATCCAATTTTTGTTGATTTTTCAAAAGAAATAGATATCGAAAATAAAATTCAGTATCATAATGAAAAATTTTCAATAAAAAATAAAATTTCACTCAAAGATATATCTTTTAAATATGATGAGAATAAAGATTATATTTTAGATAGAATTAATATTGAGATTTTAAAAAACACTTCAATAGGTATTTTTGGTAAAAGTGGATCAGGCAAAACTACATTCTTAGACATAATATCTGGATTAGTGACTCCAAGTAATGGTAGCATAATAGTAGATGATAAAGCAGTAAATAATAATTATTTAAGAAGAAAACTTCAAAACAACATTTCATATATTTCACAAAAAACAACCGTTATTAACGATACATTACTAAAAAATGTTTGCTTTGGTATTGAGGAAAAAAACATAAATTTAGATAAATATTATCAGGCCCTTGATATTTGTGAGTTAAAAGATATTGAAAAAAATTTTGATAAAAATTTTAAAAAAGTCACTGACTTTGGAAAAAATATTTCTGGAGGTCAACTTCAAAGAATAGGTATAGCAAGAGCAATATATGAAAATAAAGATATATTAATATTTGATGAAGCTACAAATGCACTTGATGAGGAATTAGAAAAAACTATAGTTTCTAAATTGATTGAAATTAAGCGAGACAAAATGTTAATTTTTGTTTCTCATAATCAAAAATTATTAAATAAATTTGACAATGTTTTTGAATTAAAGAGTAATAATATTTTTAAAATAAAATAGATAATTTAAAAATTTTTTCTGAACTTTTTCTCAATAATAAAAATACTAAAAATAGTTATTAAAAAATCAATACTAAAAACTGTAAAACTGTTTTCTATTATTGATCTAATCATGAAAAAAATGCAATAACATATTGCGATAATAAGAAAACTATTTTCTGAATTTAAATTGTAAGAAAATTTATATAATTTATTGTTAATAAAAAATTTAAGGATTAAAAAACTAGCGTAAATATATAATAAAATAATACTTATTAGGGATGGATAGCCACCACTAAGAAAAGCATATATTGATGCATTAGAAACATTATTTCCATATTTATTATTGAGTTGAAATAATATAATTCTATCAGCTTGTGGACCGTATCCAAAGATATTATCAAAATCATAATATTCTAAAGATTTTTTCCATAAGATAGTTCTTCCACTAGTATTTCTTTGAGTATAAAATCTACTATCTTTTAAAGTTATTACTTTATCTAATTCAATTTTTTTATTAGCATTGCTATTATCAGTATTAGCATTTTCATTTAATATATCTTTTTTTGTTTCAACTTTTTTATCCTCGATATTTTTTATATCCATATTAAGTATTGCATTGGCAGTAATTATTGGAAAAAGTGTTATGAATAAAAAAAGAAAAAATTTTCTAGAAAATGAAAAATTATTTAAAAAAAAAATTAGAATAGCAGATGTAATGTAAAAACAAATGATTGTACCTCTTGATTGAGCCATCCAAATTAAAAGAGAAAGAAAAAAAATTATTATTAAAAAAATATTTGAATAAAGTTTTCTATAATTTATTAAATAAATTCCAATTAAGAATATACTAATAATTGATATGGTTCTTGAAAAACCTGTAATTCTAGGTTGAGCTTGATAATTTAATGAAACATCTGGATGAATTAGATAATAAAGATTTTTATGATCAAAAATAACTTTTAAATGTTCGAAGTTAAAATAAATTACAGCAATAATTGATAATATTAATATAAATATAAGAAAATACATTAATAAAGGTATGATGTCATAAACACTTAATCTTTGTATTAAATACAATAACGATATTGTACCTACAGAATATATAACCAAATAGGTATTGTTAAGATCAAACGAACGATCTTCATTAAGAATTAATCCTGCAAATTGTGAAATAAAATGTATTAAAAAAATTATAAGAATAAATGATATTTTATTTTTATTAGAATCCTTTTTAATTAAAAAAAAAATAGCAAACCCTGTAATAAAAAATGAAAAAATTAAGGCATTTATTGTTCTCATACCATTAACAAAAGTAAAAATATTTTTGTTCATATAAAGAAGTTCACCTGGCATACTGTTAATTGAAACCCACATTGCAACCCAGGATAAAAAAATAAGTACTTTTAAAAAAAATTGTCTATTTTCTTTATTTAAAATCATATTAGATAATATAATGTAATCTAATTTATTAATTTAATTTTAGTGTTATTTATCTTTTTATTAAATATAATATCTAATGTATATTGATAGAATGTGGTTAAAAGCCTTTTAAATCTTCTTAAAGTTTCATACCTAAGTCTCCATAAAAATTCAAAATAAAATAGATATTTGGGTACTTCTTTTTCATCCCCAGATACAATTCCTATCGAGCCTCCAATACATATAATTTTATAATATTTATTTTTTGATCTTAAGTAGTTAGCAATTTGTTCCTGTTTTGGTGTAGGAAGTGTTAAAAAGATTAAATCAGTTTTTTTAATTTTTATATTTAAATTTTTGATAATTTTTTCATAGTTACCAAATGGAAGTAATTTATGCTTAATTGGTAAATTAAATCTGTTTTGTAAATATTTTTTTCCATTTGTTGATAAATTACCCATCACATAAATCCGTTTTATTTTTTTATCTACTTCTATATCTTTGATTATTTGTCTACCAGGGATTTTTTTTAGTTTATTTTTGTATAATTTAGAAAATACTCCATCTGGCCAATTAATTAGTTGCTTATTCAATTTAATTTCATTTTTAGAAAATGAGCCTAAAAAAGCCAAGTTTAACGCAGATAGAATAAAATTTTTTGAAAAATTAAGTTTCTTTATATTCTGAATTATATTTATTTTATTATAAAGCTCATCCTCAAATTGATGTTCAATCTTAATTTCAAAATTTTTGTTTAGTTTTTTTTGATCTAAAAATATATATTGAAATATTTTTGGAGGGACACGTAAAAGTATTTTTAGTAAATTAGTTTTAATATTATGATAACGAAGAGATTTTAAAATTTCATTATTAATAATTAAAAAAGAATTAAAATTTTTACCAGACAGACCTCCTGCTTTCATACGTGTTACAATAAAATTTAAAATTTTAAACTTTATTTTTTTAATAACTATAAGTCGCAAAAGATGTTCAAAATCACCTGCAATTTTATAATTTTTTTTATAATAACCATATTTTTTAAAAACTTCTCTTTTATAAAAGGATCCTGTATGTGGAGGCATATTTCCATAAAAAAAAATTTTTCTTTTTAAATTTCTTGCTGGGTAATTTCTTATAATATCTTTAAAGTTATTATTTTTGAAATAAACCACATCTCCAAAAAAAACTAATCTTTTAGATTTTTTTGCTATTAGTGCTACATTTTTAATTATTTTTTCATTATTAAAAATATCATCAGAATGAAGGATTGAAATTAAATCACCGGTTGATTTTTTTATCCCTATATTTAAAGATTCATACAGTGATTTTCCTTTTGTATATATTATTTTATTTTTTTTATTTTTGTATTTTTTTAAAATTTGAATTGTATTATCAGATGATCCTCCATCTACAATCACATGCTCAATATTGTTGTAATTTTGCATTAATACGGAATTAAGTGTATGAATAATTGTTTTTTCGCTATTTAAACAAACAGTGATAATTGAAATTTTCATAAATTATTTTTGATATAATGTTAAGAATATATTAATTAATCAATTTTTTAAATTACACAAATATAAGTTTTAAAAAATTGGGTATTTAAAGCTTTTTTTTGTCTGATTAAAAATATATGAGTAAATTTTGTGAATAAAAAAATAAATTATAATTCTATCACTTATTTAATTATTTCTCTTTTTCCAATTTTATTAATTACTGGACCATTTTTATCAGATATTTTTTGTGTAATCTTAGGACTTACTTTTGTCGTTTTCAATTTTCAAAAAAAAAATTGGAAAATATTTTTTATAGATTTTAGGCCTTATATATATTTTTTTCTTATTTTTTATATTTATTTAAATATAAATTCATTTTTATCTTTTGACCCAAAAATTTCATTTAAATCTTCCATTCCATTTTTTAGAATAATTTTATTCATATTTGCCTTGGCATTATTTACTTCTACATTTAATAAAATATATAAAGGTTTTTATCTATTTTTTTTATTTTGTATAAGTTTCTTATTATTAGACTCGTTGATACAATATTTTTTTGAGGAAGCCATTTTTAGGAAAGTAGAAGTTCACAAAAATAGAATTTCAAGTTTTTTTGGTGATGAATTGATAATGGGTAGTTATGTTAGTCGACTATTACCTATAATTTTAGGATGTTCTATAATAATAAATTTAAAAAATAAGTATTTAATAAATTTATTAATAATATTTATTTCAGGTTTTTTAATAGTCCTAAGCGGGGAAAGATTAGCTGGTTTTTACTACATAGGAACTATTTTAATTTATTTTATATTAGTTAAAAAATATTTTTTGACTTTTATGAGTATAATTTTAATCTCTACTTCTATTGGATTTGCATTAAATATTGTTAATTTAAAAACAAGTTTTATTGATAGATTTTATAGTAACACACTTAATCAATTTAACGAAATAGGTTCTATATACAGTTACAGGCACACGCTTCACTACAAAACTGCTTATGAAATGTTTTTGGACAAAAAAATATTTGGCAATGGTTTAAAATCATTTAGGTATAAATGTTCTGATGCAAAATATGAGAGTATAATAAAAAAAAAGCAAGATAAAGATTTTATAGATTTAATTAGTAAAGATGAAAAATATAAAAATTTAATTAATGATAATAAAAAAATAGATATTAAGAAAATAAATAAAAAAGAACAACGATACAGATATATCCTTGAATTTAAAAATGGTTGTAACACACATCCACATAATATTTATTTAGAATACTTATCTGAGCTCGGTTTTCTTGGATTTATATTATTAAATTTAATCTTTGTTTATGCATTTATTAAATTATTATTAATTGTCTTT
This sequence comes from uncultured Pelagibacteraceae bacterium, assembly GCA_902521675.1. Taxonomy (GTDB): domain Bacteria; phylum Pseudomonadota; class Alphaproteobacteria; order Pelagibacterales; family Pelagibacteraceae; genus Pelagibacter. The sequence goes on along the minus strand of CABYSP010000021.1, from coordinate 6,697 downwards.
AAAAAGTTTTTTTTAAAAAGTGTAGGTGAAATTGACTTGGCAAAATCTATGTTATTAACTGGAATTTTATTGCAGCTCTTTCCTTTAGTGCCTTCTGGAAGTTTTTTTAATAATTGGATGCTGATTGTCTTTCATTTATCAATAGGTTTCTATTTGTCATTGGTGAAAATAAAATGAGTCTATTTTTTTTAATTATAATTTTACTAAATTTAATTATATTTTCTAATTTTAACAAAATATCAAAAATTTATAATATTTTTGATTATCCTGATAAAGTTAGAAAAAAACATAAAAATCCCACATCTTTATTAGGTGGATTAGTGATTTTTATAAATTTATTTGTTTATTCTTTAACAGAATATTTTGGTTTTATTGAATTAATTTTTTTTGAAAATAAAAAAGATATTTTAACTTTTTTATCTTTTTCATTCTTATTTTTTTTTGTTGGCTATATCGATGATAAATATTCTATAAAACCTAATCTTAAGTTGTTGACATATATTTTATTAATATTTTTCCTAATGTTTTTTGATAAAGATTTGATAATAAAAAATATTAATTTTTCATTCTCTGATTTTATTTTTCATTTTAATAATTTTAGCATTTTTTTTACAATTTTATGTTTTTTGTTATTTATAAATTCTTTTAATATGCTTGATGGCATTAACGGTCAGGCAGGCACATATAGTATTTATATTTTAATAGTTTTCCTATTTTTAAATATTAATTTAGTATTTTCTATAACTTTAATTATAACTTTAATATTTTTTCTATATTTTAATTTTAAAGATAGGATTTTTTTAGGTGATAGTGGAACAATTTTATTAGGATTTATTATAAGTTATTTTTTTATTAAATCTTACAATATGGGTCCAAGTATAAGTTCTGATGAGATTTTTTTGATAATGATGATTCCAGGTTTTGAATTAGTTAGACTTGCAGTACAGCGTTTATATCATAAAAGACACCCTTTTAGTCCAGACGATAAACATATCCATCATTTATTACTAAATAAGTTAAACTTTTTTAAGTCATATTTTTTAATTCAATTATTGTTAATATTTCCTTTTTTATCTTATTTATTTATAAAAAACTCATTAATATCATTAATCATAGCATTTTTATTATACGCTTTAATTATTTTTAAATTTTCAAAAAAAAATTAGATTCATTTTAACTTATAGACATTTATATCATGATACCAGTCTTTAGGTGTTAAAGGGCTTTCAAATTTTCTGATAAATTTAAGTTTTGGGTTTTCAATTAGCTGATCTGTAAATATATATTCATTGTTTTTTAAATCTGCATCTATAAATATTCTCTTATGTTCATTTTTGTTGATTTTTTTTAAAAATCTTATCGCATGCGAATAATTATTTTTTAAATTTTTTTTGTTGCAAATATATGGGATAGCATAGTCCCATGAAATATTTGCAATTATTATATTTTCATCTTTACAAATAAAATTATTTAATTCTGAGTAATATTTCTTAATTTCAGGTAAAATTCTTTTATTTTTGAAATAATGATTATCAAGGTATGTGAAATTTCTATCATCATAAATTACATCTGGAAAATTTTTAAGTAATATTAATCCATAAATTATAACTAAAGCATAAATTTTTTTTTTATGTTTCTTTATATTGAAATTAATTTTTTTATTAAAAAAAAATAATCCTACTAAAAATATTCCAATTGTTGCATTTATATTTCTAAAAACCTCCATAAGCATTAATGATTGAACGAAGCCTGACAAACCTAAAATACTTAAAAAAACTATCTTTTTTTCATAATCACTTACTTTCATCCTATTTTTTAGAGTTTGAAATAAATATATAAAATTAATGATTATAAAAAAAACAAAAATTATATTTTCAAAATTGGATATGTTGAATAAATTTAAAGTTGATCTTATTGCATAATAAAAAATTTTTAAAACAATAAATCCATACTCTCCTACATAGCTATTTACTTTTTCATACAATTCTAAATGTTTTGTTTCCCCCGCGTAAGAAGTTATAAACATAATACTTTGATTAAACCAGTTAGAAACAGCATCAAAGTAGCTGAGCACTAAAAAGAAAATAAAAATAAAAAAGATAAAAGTTAAAAAAAGATTTTTTAAAATATTTTTTTCTTTGTGGTGTCTAAATAAAAAAAAATAAATTAAAATTGAAAAAGTAATATTAAGTATGTATGTGCTTCTAAAAAAAATAGCCAAAAATAAAAAAAATGCAGATAAAATCAAATTATATTTTGAGTTATTATTTAAGAAAAATAAAAAGAATAAAGTTAATGAAATACCAGATAAGTAATCTGGCCATGGTAAAATACTAAAAGGATGTATTAAAAAGATTATAATGACTAATGAAAAAGCGCTTTCTATATTACTTGTTTTTTTGAATAAAAAAAATAGTAATAAAATGTTTAAAGAATAAACAAGAGTTGTTATTTGGGATAAAGTAACAAGATTTAAATCTATAAAATAACTTATAGATTTAAAAAATATGATTTGTCCTGGTCCATATTGTAAAAATATATCTTTAAATAACTTATAACCATTATCAAAATCAATAAGTGCTGATAAAATAAAAAATAAATGATGATAATCTTGATTATAAATACTATGTCTAAATCCAAAGTATATTGACAAAATTGTTATTGATAAAACTACAATATAAATGAGCGTTATATAGTTTTTTTTTAAAAAAAGGTTCACAGCAAAATTTATCAAATTAAGATTTAACTAATTGTATTTTTTATTTACTTAAATATATTCACTTTAATTTAAAATAAATTTTATGAAAGTTGTTATATTAGCTGGAGGATTAGGAACTAGGATTGCAGAAGAGAGTGTCGTAAAACCAAAGCCGTTAGTTGAAATTGGTGGAAAACCAATAATTTGGCATATAATGAAACTTTACTCGAAATATGGATTAAATGATTTTATAATTTGTTGTGGCTACAAAGGTTATTTAATTAAAGAATATTTTACTAATTATTCTTTACATACTACTGATATCACAGTCGATGTTACAACAAATAAAATTAAGGTACATAAAAAAAATACAGAACCTTGGAAAATCACTTTAATTGATACGGGTCAAGACACTCAAACTGGAGATAGAATTAAAAAAATAGAAAATTTTATTGATGAAGATTTTTGTTTAACTTATGGTGATGGTCTTTCGTCTGTAAATATTAAAAAACTGATTAATTTCCATAAAAAAAATAAAAAATTAGCAACTGTAACCGCCGTAAAACCTGCAGGGCGATTTGGAGCAATTGAATTACAAAATAATCTTGTTTCGAAATTTCTTGAGAAACCAAGTGGTGATGGTGGTTGGATTAATGGTGGTTTTTTTGTTTTAAATAAAAAAATTTTTGAATTTATATCTAATCCACCATGTGTATGGGAGAGAGAACCTCTTGAAAAATTAGCAAAAAAAAAACAATTATCTGCTTATAAGTACGATGGTTTCTGGTACCCAATGGATACTATAAGAGATAGGAATTATTTAGAAGATTTATGGAATTCAAAAAAAGCTCCCTGGAAATCTTGGGATGAATAAAAAAATAAAAAATTTAAAATCTTTTTGGAAGAATAAAAAAGTCTTTATTACAGGTCACACAGGATTTAAAGGAAGTTGGTTAACGATTTTTTTTAATTTAATTGGTGCAAAGGTATACGGTTATTCACTTAAACAAGAAAAAAATAGTTTATATAATTTTGCTAATATAGATCAAATTGTATCTAAATCTTTTATAGGCGATATAAGAGATTATCGTAAATTAAAAAAATCAATAAAAACTAGTTCTCCAGATTTCCTCATTCACATGGCTGCTCAACCATTAGTAAGATATTCTTACGATTTTCCAAAATATACGTATGAAGTAAACACATTAGGCACATTGAATATACTTAATGTTTTAAGTGAATTAAAATTTTTAAAATATGCAATTATTATTACAACAGATAAAGTTTATAAAAATATCAATTTAAAAAAATATTTTAAAGAAAATGATGAATTAGGTGGTCATGATCCATACAGTAACTCAAAAGCATGTGCTGAATTAATTACTCAATCATATTATGACTCTATACTTTCAAAACAGAAAATTTCATGCGTTACTGTAAGAGCAGGAAATGTTATTGGTGGAGGCGATTTTGCGTCAAATAGAATTATACCTGATTTTTTCAGATCATTAAAAAATAAAAAAACTTTATTTTTAAGATATCCAAACGCGATAAGGCCATGGCAGCACGTAATTGAGCCTTTGTATGGATATATATTATTATTAATGAAAATTTGTAAAAATAAAAAAACAGTTGGTGGATCATGGAATTTTGGTCCCAAACAATCGAATAACCTAAAAGTTAAAAAAATTATTTCAATATTAAACTCTAATTTTAAAAATAAAGTTAAAATAAAAGAAAAATCTATAAAAAGAAATTCTTATAAAGAAAGTGTTTTATTAAAGTTAAATTCTGATAAATCTAAAAAAACTCTTAGATGGCGGCCAAGTTATAATATTTATAAAACTTTAAAATTAATTTCTGATTGGCAAATTAATTTTATGAGAAATAAAAAAAATATTTTGCAAACAAGCAGTAAGCAAATAATTAATTATATTAATCAATTTTAAATAATTTTCTCAAATATTCTCTAGGTAAATCTTTATATTTTGTGCTGTTATTTGAGTTGTCATAAATTCTAGATTTAATCCGATTATAAAAATCATAATATCCGCTTCCTAAATTCGGATTACAACAATGAGGCATATGCCAACTTGTTAAATAAAAAAATAACAGAAATATTAAAAAATATTTATTTACATTAATGCTAGTTTTTTTCTGTATTAAACCTAAATCAAGAAATTTTAATAATACAAGGAATTGCATTAAAAAGGTTATATTAAGATATCTTCCCCAATCATTCACTCTCAAAATAAACATTAATGAAAATAAAAAACAAAATAAACTTAATAAAATTATTTGTTTTGAAAATTTTTTGTTATTTAAATTTAAGTAAATATAAAACAATGGGAATAGAGTTAGCGAAATATATAAAGTGTAGTTAAATAGGTAATTTCTGTCTAAAAAATAGTCCCACAAAGGAACAAAAAATGATGGTTCTTTTAAATCATTTATTGTTCCATAACAAACATTTTTTCCTATACTAACCTCTGCCAAAGAAGAGCATAACAAAATATTATTATGTGAATTAGAAAATTTTAAAATTACAAATATTAACAAAATACCAGATAGCAGAATAAATATTTCTAAATAATAGTTGTTGTAATTAAATTGATTTTTATTTTCTTTTTTAAGATGCAAGTATTTTAATAAAAATAAATATGGTAAACAAAAAAATATGATCTCATGTGTAAGTAGAAAAATAATGCTTAAAAAATAAATTATAATTTTAATAATAAAAAAATTTTTATCTAAATGTATAAAGTAAATAAGAAATAAAAAAAAAACTAAAATTTCTTTTCTTCCAACCGTCAATGGGTCAAAAAAATTAAATAAAAAAGTAGATGGTAAAAAAATAAATATTAAAATTATATTATTTGATAATTTATTTTTAATTATTTTATAGAATAGAAACAATGTGCTTATATAAATAAATGAACTAAAAAAATATATGATATTTATTATTGAAATATTTAAAAATTTTGAAAGATTGAAAAAAAAATGGCCCAATAAACCTCTTCTTACAAATCCTCCATTATAATTTACAAGCCAATCACCAAGGATATAGCCATTTTCTCTTGTTAGAATACGATAATTAAAAAATAAGTAATTAATTATTAAAAAAAAGAAAAATAAAATTAATAAATTTTTTCTGTCAAACATGAAATTATATTTTTTATTCGTCATTTTTATAGATATTATAAATTTATATGTTTATAGAATAAATCAATGTTTACAAATAGAACATCTTTAATAATTCCAACCAAAAATAGATCAAGTCAAATAATTACACTAATTAATCATTTATATACTTTAAATTTAAATTTTAGTGATTTACTTGTTATAGACAGTTCTAATGACTTTCACTCTAAATTAATAATGTCAGAGTGTAAAATACGAAATATAAAATATTACAAAACAAAATCATCAACTTCCTACCAGAGAAATTATGGAATGAGCAAAATGAAAATTAACGAGTTCATAATGTTTATGGACGATGATGTTGTTTTGTTTAATGATACTTTCAAGAAAATGAACGCTTGTATTCAAAAATATGGAGATGACAAAAATATAGCTGGATTTGGATTTAATCAAATAGAAAAGGAAAAGGTATCTATTTTAGAAAAGTTAAAAAGTTTTAAAATCTTAAAATATTTAAATATTTATCCATTATCACCTGGAAAAGTTGCAAGAAGTGGATGGCAATCAAAAATACTTAATTTAAAAAAGGACATAGTTGGAGATTGGGTATTTACAACAATATGTATTTATAAATTTCAAGAAATTAAAAATTTTAAATTTGATGAAACATTTGGGGAATACAGTTATTTAGAAGATTTAGATTTTAGTTTAAATCTAATGAAGACAAATAAAAAAATTTATTTATCATCTGAAGCGAAATTTTTACATCCAGAAAATATAGATAGAAGTAGTTTTAGGTTTGGTATTACAGAAATAAAAAATAGATTTAAAATTGTAAAAAAATATAAATTATCTAAA
>CABYSP010000020.1 GCA_902521675.1 uncultured Pelagibacteraceae bacterium | reverse complement strand
TGTTTTTGCTGTTACCATCATTATTTTCGATTTGTTTTTATCCACTTGGTAATAACCATTTATTTAATAAATTAAATTTTTCCTCTAATAATCTAAAAATTATAAATAATAAATTTGATTACAACATTTGGCCAGAACAAAAAATTAAAATCATTAATACTATCAGTGATATATCAGCAAATTGTGATGTAAGATATCTTGAAAATTTAACTTGGGACACTTTGTATTCAACAATAAGTAATTATGATAGAATTAAAGTTATGCCATATGCTCAATTTATAAATAAAAATTTTAAACAACTTGATTTAGTAGAAAGAACAAATAGCTCTGATTTATCTTTTATTCAATTGATAAATAATGAAATAGTTAATTCAAATATAATCCTTTTGGTTACTGAAAATAATCATATATATAAGAATGAAGAATTAATTATTACCTCTGATTACAAAATGATTGAAATAGACCAAAACAATATTATAGGAAAACCTGAAATACTTCGTATTTATTTCCCAGAAAAATGCACAATATAAATAATGTCCATTTTACATAATTTTATTTTAAAGTTTAATATTATTCATAAAAAATTTTTATTTAAAAAAAAATATTACTCTTTTAGTGGTGTCGATGTGATCATAGAGAATATCTTTAGAAGCAAAAATAATGGTATTTATATTGATGTTGGATGTCAGCATCCTATTAAAAATAACAATACTTATCTACTTTTTAAAAAAGGATGGAATGGATTAAATATTGATTTAGACAAAGATAATATTGATCTTTTTAATGTTGCTAGACCTAATGATCAAAATATAAATGTGGCTATTTCAAACAGAATTGGTGAAACAGATTTATATTTTTATCACAAAAAATCTCCAATCAATACAATAGATAAGAAAACAAGTGATTATCAAAAAGCCCCTATTTCAGAAATAAAGAAAATTAAAACAAATACACTCACAAACATAATAAAAAATTCAAAATATAACAATAGCAAAATTGATTTACTATCTATAGATGTAGAAGGACATGAAAGAGAGGTATTAGAAGGTTTTGATTTTAGTATCTGTAGACCTGATGTAATTGTAATAGAATATTTGGATTTAAGTGCAAAAAAAATTGAAGTCAAAAATCTTAATATTGATAATTTATTTAAAACTGATCTATATAAATTTTTAATATCAAAAAATTATATTTTAGCTAATTATATTTATTCTGACTTAATTTTTATAAATAAAGAATTTAAAGATTAATTATATTTTTATTTTATTTAAGGCATTATTTTTAAATATGTTTGCCTCTCTAATATATCTCCTAACCATTTGTGTTGATTTATGACCAGTCATAGCCATTATACTTCTCTCATCAGCACCGGATTCCGCTGCAACTGTTGCAAAACCTGACCTTAAACTATGACCTGCAAAATTTTTATTCTCAATGCCTGCTAAATTTAAATATTCTTTCATTAATAATACCACTGATTGATCAGTTAATCTTTGTTCTGTTAGAGATAAGCCTTTTGAAAATCTTCTAAAAATTGGTCCAGAGGTAATTTTAGAAATTTCTAACCATTTTTTTAGGTTGACAATTGGGCAATAATTTTCATTAGTGAAGTAGGGTAGTCCTTTAATCATCCCTTCACCGAATTGATCGGTTTTTGATCTTTTAATAGTTATTTTAATTCCCTCTGGCACAAATTCTAAATCTTCATGATCAATTGAAATTAGCTCAGTTCGTCTAAATCCACCTCCAAAGCCGATTAGGATTATTGCCTTATCTCTAAACTTCTTAATATCATCAATTTTTTGTTCATTTATTACATTAATTATTGACTTTAAATAATTGATTAATAATGGTTTTTTTCCTTTTTGAATGCTTCCTTTTACCCTTCTTATTCCCATCAAGTTTTCAACTATGATTGGGTGTTTTGTGTCTAGATAATGTCCTTTTAGTTTATGTACCATGCTAATTGAAACTAATCTTCTTCTTAAAGTGCTTAATTTTGAATTTTTGGAAAGGTGAGTAAGATATAATGAAACTATTCTAGGTTCTGATGGTAAAGAACTTAAGCCATGTTTAGCACAAAAAGCTCCAAAATCTTTAAAGTCTGATTTATAAGCTCTTAAGGTGTTATTTGCTTTAGAGCTTTTAAGATTATTTAGAGTTGCTTCATAAAGCAATTTTAGATCTGTGGTTAGCTCATTCATAACATTACTATTGATAACAATTAATTATCGTTAGTAATATATCAAGTATTTTGTAATGTCAAATAAAATAATTTATTAATTTTAAGGACAATTTATGAGATTGTGTGGACAATAAATATGAAATATTACTTATAATATGGGCATAGATGGAGTAATTGAACCGATATATTTCTTAATAACATCTTTTGGTTTTGCAATATTAAGCTTTATTAATTATAGAAAATCTGGAAAAACTCTGGAAACTATTTATCTTTCAATTTTAACTGTTTTCTTTATTGTCTGCTTTATTATTTTAAATTTTTATTGATGAAAGGTACTAAATTTCAATTAAAAGTCTGGAATTACCTTAAAACTATACCAAAAGGCACTGTTAAAACCTACAAACAAGTAGCTATAGCTATAAAAAGACCTAAATCAGCTCGTGCTGTAGCTAATGCATGTGGAAAAAATCCTTATGCCCCCAAAATACCCTGTCATAGAGTAATTCGGTCCGATGGAGGCCTTGGTGGATACTCAGGGAGAGGTGGAATTAAGACAAAACTGCGTTTATTGAGATCTGAAAAAGTCCATATTTAGTGGCTTTTTTATGGTCAAAACATCAGTAAAATCAACGTTTTTTCAATATTTAAGCCTATTTTAACATGATTAGCAATATTCACCCTTCAGTTGTACTATATATCTAGATATAACAAAATAAAGCACCTCTATGGTCGATTAAAACATATATTCAATAACTGCATTGCTCTACTTTTCAATGATACCAGGGCTAAATTTAGTATCAAATTTTACATAATTTTTTAAAAATTTGTTCCCCTATCCACTTATTAAAACAAAAATTTTTGAATTTTGTTATTTTATTAGTTAATAAAACCATTGGTATTAAACACTTTTAAGTATTATGGTTTATTTTCTTTATTAAGATTGCTATTTTTGCCTTTATCTATTTGAAATAACAGTTATTAATTGGATAATTTATTTTAATTTAACTATATAATTATTAAAAAAAACATAATAACTACAACAGTTTAATAATACATATTAAAGTAATAGATTATATATTAGTAACTGTTTATTTACTATTAATCAGAGCGGGTAAGCAAATATTCTCTTCTAGAAATATATAGACCGCTGAGGACAATGATAAATAAACCTAAATAAGTCCAGTTATCAGGCAATTCATGAAAGAAATAATAACTAATTAGTATATTGGTAATTATCTCTGTATAGCCTAAAGGAGCTAATTTAGAGGCATCAGCGTATTTGAGCGATAATATGAGAAAAAGATGCGCTACAGAGGCTATAAGGCCGATTAAAGCCATTAAAATCCACTGATTTGAAGTAGGATTAACCCAAACTGAAGGCATAAATAGGCTAATTATTATAGTTCCTATTAAACCCGATAGTAAAAGGGTTAAAAGAGGATTATCAGAGATACTGAGCTTCCTCGTGATAATAAGATAAAACCCATAGCAAATTCCATTACCTAAAGCAGCCATGGTAGCCAAGTTAAGCTCAATAAAACCAGGTCTGATTACAATTAAAGTTCCAATAAATCCTAATGATACAGCAGTCCACCTCTTAACCCCTACTTTCTCATTTAAAAAAAATGGAGATAAAGCTGTTACACAAATTGGAGCAACAAAAGCTAATGTTAAGGCTTTAGGAAGTGAAATTTCCGATATTGCATAAAAAAATAAATAAGTAGAAAAAACAAAAATTAATCCTCTAATTAATTGAAGAGCTGGTTTTTTCGTCCAAACTAATAAATGCCTATAAAAGATAAGCATTAGGGATAATGTAAAGACTACTGTAAAAAAATATCTTGCCCACGTTATCTGTAAAACATCCATAGATGAGCTTAAATATTTTGCAAAAGCATCCATTACAGGAACAATCATCCAAGCAGATGCATTTAAAATTATAGCCTTCATATAAGAAGGATATCTCTTAATAGAAGTATTTTAAAGCAAAGAATAATGTAATCGGAATAGTGAATAATGACATGATTGTAGATACTACAATTGTGCTAGATATATTATCTACAATTTCTTTAGGAGAATACATGTGCGCAATCAAATAACACAAAATTGCACTAGGCATACAGGACTGAATTAACAGAACACCAGCTGGTACACCAGATAAATTAAAAAATTTTATAACAGCAAATCCTATAATAGGACCTAATATTACTCTTCCAAAAGAAGTTATTAATGCATCTTTAAAAGAAAATACTTTCATTTGTGTAAGAGCAACACCAAGCGACATAAGGATCATTACAATCATTCCATAAGCTAAAAGCATTACAGTATTTAATACAAATTGAGGAAATGGAATTTCAAAATACAAAAAGAGTACTGTTACTAAAATTGCATAAAATGATGGACTTTTTAATATTGTTTTAAAATCAAAGGCTCTTTTTGCTAAAAAAATATTTAAAGTAAAGTGGAGTAAAACAATTAGAGATGAAATTGCAGCTGCTATACCCATTCCTAATTCACCATAGGCAAATAAACAAATCGGAATACCCATATTTCCAGTATTCGGTAAGATAAAAGTTGGTAATTCACGAATATAATCTTTCTTCATAAGAACAAGAAAAATTAAACCTACAATTCCAAATAATGTTAATAAGATAATTGCGTAACCAAAATATTCACTAAATAACTCAAAAGTTACTCCACCTGCGGTAATAGCAAAAATAACAAGAGCAGGAGTTCCAAAATTACCAGCGTATGTAGTTATAAATGATGTATCAAAATTGGGATTTTTTTTACCCAAGTGATAACCAAGACCTACTATTAGGAATACTGGAAATAAAACTTCAAAAAGTTTTAAATAAATTTCCATTAACCAAGCAATCTAATTAATGTTGGTGTTTTTAAAATATTTTTATTTTTTTTGAAAATAGACAAGCAATTATGAATATTAGTTTCAGTTGTTTTATGAGTTATAATAACTATTGTTGCCTTATTATTTTTCTTATCAGGTGTCTGGATTAACCTTTTAACTGAAATTTTGTATTTAGCTAAACGATTAGTTATTTCGGATAATACACCAGGCTTATCTTTCACTTCAAATCTCAAATATAATGAATTTACATAATTATTTACATTATATGGCTTTAAAGATTTAAGCTTAGAAACACTAACACCGAAAGGTTTTTTTATATTTCCACGCAAAATTGATAATAAATCAGAAAGTAATGATGAAGAAGTAGGACCTGGCCCAGCCCCCTCCCCTTGCAGTACACTTTCACCAACAGGCTTACCTTGCAGAATTACTGCATTCATTACACCGTTAACATTACCAATATAAGATTTTTTACTAACTAAACATGGATGAACGGTTTCAAAAAGATAATTATTCTTTAACTCAGAAATTCCCAACAGCTTTATTCTTAAATCTAATTGATTTGCAATTTTAATATCTTTTAATTCAATTTTTTCTATTCCCTCCATTAAACATTTATGTTTTGAAATTTTATTGTTAAAGGCTAAAGCAGACAAAATTCTAACTTTTGCAAATGCGTCAAAACCATTTAAGTCTAATTTAGGATTACCAGGTTCGGCATAACCTAGTATCTGTGCTTTTTTTAAAACGTTAGCAAAATTTTCATTTGAATTTTCCATTTCAGACAAAATATAATTTGAGGTACCATTCAGAATTCCATAAACCTTTGATATTTTATTTGTTGCTAATCCTTCTTTAATAGATCTTAATATCGGGATACCTCCAGCAACTGATGCTTCAAATTCCAGATTAACTTTATTTTTTTCTGCAAGTTTTGCTAATTCATTTCCGTGTTTTGATATTAAAGCTTTATTAGGTGTAATAACATGGATTTTATTTTTTAAGGCAGTTTCTACAACTTTTTTAGAAATTCCATCTGATAAACCTATAGCTTCAAATAATATATTAATCTTATTTTTCTTAAAAATTTCTAAAGGATTTTTGTAAAATATTTTTTTATTAACTTTGAATTTTCTTTTTTTATTAATATTTCTAGCAGAAATAGCCACCACATTAATTTTCTTACCTGTTTTAAGCTCTATATCTTTCTTTTTTGTACTTAGTTCATTTAGCAAATAATTGCCAACTTGGCCAAGTCCCACTAATGCAATATTAATTAATTTACTCATTTGCTTATATCTGGATATTTACTTTTTTTTGTATAGTCATCTATATAAATCTCATATTCCTCTAGTGTCATTGATGTTATATCGTCTGACTTTTTTAATATCTCATTTAATTTTTTTTGATTAGTTTTACTCTCGATAGAATTTTCTGTCCAATATTGAGAATCTTTGTTTAATGAACAATTAGCTAATATTAAAGAACATAAAATTATTATTAATTTTCTCATTTTAAACCAGTCGTTTCAGAAAAATTAAATTTATTATTCAAATTTTGTACAGCTTGACCTGCTCCACCCTTAATCAAATTATCAATTGCAGATAAAATGATTATTTTATTGCTATATTTAGATTTGCACACTGAAATATAACAATAGTTAGTATTTATTACATCATTGGTGCTTAACAATGTGCCAGACTTTAATATTTTTACAAAACTTTCATTTTTATAAAAACTAATTAATGTTTTTAATACTTTTGTTTGTGAAATATTATTTTCTAAATCAACATATATAGTGCTCAGAATGCCTCTAAACATTGGTGATAAGTGGGGAGTAAAACTAAATTGAAATTTTTTCTTAGTAAATTTTCTTAACATTTGATCTATTTCAGAATTGTGACGATGAAAACCAACTCCATATGCACTTATTGATTCATATAGATTTTTATCTTTACACTTTTTGTGAACTCCTCTACCAGCGCCTGAATATCCAGATTTTGAATCAATTATTATATTATTTAATTTAATTAAATTTTTCTTAAATAAAGGAAATAGAGGAAGCAATATCGATGTCGGATAACATCCTGGGCATGAAATAATATTATATTTTTTAATCTCTTTTCTATTAATTTCAGGAAGTAAATAAATACTTTTTTTTATTAAATTAGTTGCTCGATGTTTTTGTTTATACCACTTTAAATAATCAGAAGCTTTTTTTAATCTAAAATCTGCAGCAAGATCTATTAGAGTATGATTTTTGCTTAAATGTTTAGATATATCCTGTGCTTCCCCATTTGGAAGTGCTGTAAAAATAATATGAACGTCTTTTAATAATTTTTTATTAAATTTTAAAATTTTTGGTAATTTATATTTAGATAAAGATTTATCGTAAAATTTGACGTATTTACCCACAGAAGAGTTACCACAAAGGTATTTAATATTAATATATTTGTGTTTAACTAATAATTTAATTAATTGAACTCCAATATATCCAGTTGATCCAGCAACTAATGCATTAAGCTTAGGCATTTTTCATTATAACAGTTAAAAATTAAAAAAAAATTATCTTTTCGAGAATTGGAAGCTTCTTCTAGCTTTTCTTCTGCCAGGTTTTTTTCTTTCAACTGCTCTTGAGTCTCTGGTAGTAAGTTTCTCTGTTTTTAAGGTGGCTTTTAGATTTTCATCAAATAATACTAAAGCTTTTGAAATACCGTGAACCATAGCCCCTGCTTGGCCTGTAGGTCCTCCTCCTTTTACACTGCATCTTACATCATAATCAGTAGCCTGATTAATAATCTCAAAAGGTCTTGTAATTTGCATTTTATGTGTTTCGTCAGCAAAATAATCACTAAATAATTTACCATTTACATAAATTTTGCCAGAACCTTTTTTTAACCAAACTTTTGCAATTGATGTTTTTCTTCTACCAGTAGCGTATTTACTATCTTTAAAATCTAATTTTAATTTTGGAGATTTTGATGCTGATTGAGTATTTTCCATCTTAGTTTCTAGCTATATTTTTTCTGTTTAATTTATCTAACTCTATTACAGTCGGATTTTGTGCTGAATGTGGATGTTCATTTCCTGCATAAATTTTTAATTTTGTTAATTGTTTTCTCCCCAATACTCCACCAGGCAACATTCTTTTAACTGCCATTTTTAAAGTTTCTCCAGGTTTTTTTTCATGAAGTTTCTCAGGTGTTGTAACTTTAATTCCACCTGGATGACCAGTGTGTCTATAATATTTTTTATCTTGAAATTTTTTTCCAGTAAATTTTGCTTGTTCAATATTTTTCACAACAACAAAGTCACCATCATCCATGTGAGGTGTGAATGTAGTTTTGTTCTTACCTCTTATGATATTGGAAACAACAGTTGCTAATCTTCCAACTACTGCATCCTTTGCGTCTATTTCATACCAAGATGAATTTAATTGGTCTTTTTTAGTGAATTTTGTCATTGTGCGAGGATTAATACTATTAATAATCACAAAGTCAATTTTATATTTGGCTTGAAATATGTAGCTAATATGCTAAAAATCAGTTGCCGATTTGATCCTATTGCGGGCATATAACTGCTAAAAAGGAAATTTCATAATACTAATAAAATCGGTAGGCATTTGAACTATATTGTGCGCCTAACATTATGTTGAAGCACTAAAAAAGGAGTAAAATGACTAAAAAAAGAAATAACCCTGAAACTATTGCCATACATGGTGGTGACTATAGAAGTGATCCTGCGACTAACGCAGTAGCTGTTCCAATTTATAGAACAACATCGTACCAATTTAATAACACAGAGCACGCTGCTAACCTTTTCGCTCTTAAAGAATTTGGTAACATCTACACTCGTATAATGAACCCAACAAATGATGTCCTGGAAAAAAGGGTTGCCGCTCTTGAACGAGGTCTATCATGTGTAACTGTATCCTCAGGTCAAACTGCATCAACGTTTGCTGTATTAAATGTAGCTCAAGCTGGTGATAATATTGTAAGCTCAACTGATCTTTATGGTGGTACAGTATCTTTATTCACACATACACTTAGCAAACTTGGTATAGAGATAAGATATGCAGATCCAAGTAATCCTGAAAATTTTGAAAAGTTAATAGATGATAAAACTAGAGCTTTTTACGGTGAAACCTTACCCAATCCATATTTAAGAGTGTTTCCAATAAAGGAAGTTTCTGATATTGGAAGAAAATATAACATACCACTAATAATGGATAACACAGCTGCACCAGTAATATGCAGACCGATTGAACATGGGGCTGCAGTAGTAATTCACTCACTTACAAAATATATAGGTGGACATGGTACAGCAGTTGCAGGAAGTATAGTTGATAGTGGTAACTTTGATTGGACAGCCGATCCAAAAAGACAACCACTATTTAATGAGCCAGATGCAAGTTATAACAATGTAATTTGGGGAAAAGCTGTACCAGAACTAACTGGTGCTAATGTACCATTTGCAGTTAGAGCAAGAGTTTGTTTATTAAGAGACTTGGGATCAGCCCTGGCTCCAGATAATGCTTTTGCAATAATTCAAGGACTTGAAACAGTCGCTTTAAGAATGAAACAACATTGTGCTAATGCTGAGTATGTAGTTGATTTCCTAAAAAAACATAAAGAGGTAACAAAAGTTATATATGCTACTGAACACGATAAACCTATTGCTGATAGAGCAAAAAAATATCTAAAAGGTGGAAATGGACCAATGATTGGTATCGAACTTAAAGGTGGAATTGAGGCTGGTAAAAAATTTATCGAGTCTTTAAAAATGTTCTATCATGTTGCTAATATTGGCGATGCTAGAAGTTTAGCAATTCACCCAGCAAGCACAACTCATAGTCAATTAAATGAGAAAGAACTAGCTGCTTCAGGTGTTACTCAAAGTTATGTGAGACTTTGTATCGGTATTGAACATATTGATGATATTATAGAGGATTTAGACCAAGCATTGAATAAATCATCAAAGGGTAATTTAAAAGCTGTAAGCTAATTTAAGGTTTCAATGGCTACAAATAGAAACTAATAAATAGTTTGTTTATATTTTACAATATAAAGAAAATATAAAGTTGAAAGTATTATTAAAATAGAATTTATCTGGTGTAGAGATGCATAGAGAATTTTTACTCCAGATAAAATAGTAAGAACTCCCAAAAAAATTTGAAAAAGTAAACTAATTCCAATAATAAAAATTGGAATTCTTAAATTAATATTTCCATTTTTTAAAACAAAATAAAGCATATAAAAATATATTATGACAATTAAATAAGCTAAATTTCTGTGAATAAATTGAACAAGTGATTGATCATCAAATACTTTGAGACTAAAAAAATCACTGATCATACTGTCATCAGGAAAGTATGATGAACCCATTAAAGGCCATGTATTGTAAATTTTTCCTGCATCCATACCAGAGACAAATGCACCTATTATTAATTGTAAAAATAATAATAAAAGAAAGAATTTTATTAGGTTTAATTTAATATTAATTTGATTAATTCTTATATTTGTTAGTTTTAAAAACTTCCAGAAAACTAAAGATAAAATAATAAAAGCAATAAATAAATGTAGTGATAATCTATAATGACTAACATCAACTCTATCAACTAAACCACTTGAAACCATGTACCATCCAATAAATCCTTGAAAACACACTAAGAAAAAAATAATTGAATATTCTCTTAAAATCCAAAAACCATTTTTAATTGTAAAATAAATCATTGGCAAAAAAACAGTTAAACCAATTAATCTCCCCAATTGACGATGTCCCCATTCCCACCAAAAGATTATTTTAAATTCATTTAAAGTCATATTAAAATTTTGCTCTTTAAATTCAGGTATTGTTTTATAGAGATCAAAATATTCTATCCATTTATCACTTGTTAAAGGAGGCAATGTACCAACAAAAAGCTCCCAGGTAGTAATAGATAAACCAGAGTCAGTTAATCTGGTTAAGCCCCCTACTAAAATTATAAGCACAATCATTAATAACAAAGTGATCATCCATATTTTTAATTGAGAATTTAAGGAATAATTCTGACTGTACATGATTAGATAAATATAATAATTATTAATTAAACCAATAAATTAAATGTCGCCTAAAAACAAAAAAAAATTAGAAATAATTAGATCTAAGTTAGATAAATTAGATAATAAGTTGTTATCCTTGATAAAATTTAGAACAAATCTTGTAAAAGAAGTTTTAAAACTTAAAGAATTTAAAAAAGAAATAGTGGATAAAAAACGTATAAATTTTATACTTAAAAAAATTAACTCAAAATCTAAGAAACTAAAGATTGATACTAAAATCACTAATCGTATATGGAAAAATATGATTTTATCTTATATCGATTACGAAAAAAGAAACTTTAAAAAGAAGTAATTATTTACTATGTGGTGGAAGCTTTTTTTCCACAAACATTTCATGTTTTCTTGTGTCTGGATTGTATTTTTTTGCAGAAAGTTTTACTTTAGCTTTTTCACCTCCAGCAGGCTTTTTAACATAATAGAAGAAAGGACTGTCTGGTTTGGCCTCAGGAACCATTCTTACTTTAACGTGTGTCTTTTTTGCCATTATTTAATTCTTTTATTTTATTTGAAATTTTTAATAATTTATTTTTTAAATTTTCAGTTCTTATAGATTTATCTGCAATTTCGTCAAGCTTTAAAGAATCTTCATTATTTAATATTTTTTTTGCACCCTTTATTGTCATACCTTGATCTTTGAGTAAAAATTTAACTTTTTTAAGAAGATTTATTGTTTTTTCATCATAATATCTCCTATTAGAATTTAATAATTTTGGTTTAATTTGTTTAAATTGAGTTTCCCAAAATCTAATGACATGTGTCGGTAAAGCTCCTTTATCATTTGATTTAAGATTTAATATTCTAGCTACTTCACCAATAGTTTTGTAAGCATTATCTGATTTATCCATTATCTTTTAAATTAATAAATTCTTTAAATTCCTTTGATGGCTTAAACAATACGACATCTCTGCTTGAAATTACTTTTGTTTCTTTAGTTTTTGGGTTTCTACCTATCCTAGATTTTTTTTGTCTAATAGAAAATGTTCCAAATTTAGATAATTTTAATTTTTTTTCATTTTTGATATTAGTAACTATAGTTGATAAAAAATCCTCAATTAAATTTTCTGATATTTGTTTTGAAAAACCAAGCTGCATATAAACCAATAAAAATTGCTCCATTATATAGTCTAGGATCTAATCTTTTCTTAAATTTCCTTAAGTTTGATATATTTAATAAAGATGAAATTTTACCTATTAATGTACCTGTCATCACTTTTTTTAATTCACTGGTTATAAAATTTGCAGTACCCTCTGCTGTTTTTAATGCAACATTTCCCGTAAAACCGTCTGAAACTATTACATTAACCTCTCCATCCATAAGATGATTTCCCTCAATGTAACCAGCAAAGTTATAATTATCTGATTTTTTTTCATTTAATAATTGATAAGTTTCTTTGATAGTCTCATTTCCTTTTAATTCTTCTGAACCGATATTTAATAATGCTACGTTTGGTTTAATATTCGGATAAAGCGAAGTATATAAAGAAGCCCCCATAATTGAAAAGTCTGATAAATTTTTAGAACTACAGTCAATGTTGGCACCTAAATCCAATACAACACTCATACCCCTTTTATTTGGCCATAAAGCAGACAAGGCTGGTTTGTCTATATTTTCTATCATTTTTAAATTCAATTTCGATACAACTAACAATGCACCTGTGTTACCTGCTGATATAACTATATCTGCTTCTTTATCTTTAACACTTTGAATAGCAAGCCACAACTCGTGGATTTGGTTTAAATGAGTTTAAAACAGTAGGTGAATTAATAACAAAAACTCTAAAAGGTTTATCTGAAAACCCAACTGATAACAGCAAAATAGAAAACGAAGTAAAAAATGAAGTTATTTCTTTAACTTCTTCATTTCCGATATATAAGAACCTTTAGTAAATGATTTGTCCTTGCGAAAAAAAAGGTGATACATCTGTAGTGGACTCACGTCCAACTGAAGATGGTACCGCAATAAGAAGAAGAAGATTGTGCATATGTGGTGAAAGATTTACTACATTTGAGAGAATTCAATTTAGAGAATTGATGGTTGTTAAAAAAAATGGAAGAAAATCATCATTTGATCGTGATAAATTATCTAAATCAATCTACATAGCTCTAAAAAAAAGACCAATAGATACTGCTACAATAGAAAAATTCATCAGTAATATTTCAAGATCTCTTGAAGAGCTAGGACAAGGAGAGATATCAACAAACACAATTGGGACAATGGTTATGGATGGATTAAAAGATCTAGACCCAGTCGGATATGTAAGATTTGCATCTGTATATAGAAACTTTAGAGAAGAAAAAGATTTCGTACAATTCGTGGACAAGCTTGATGTCTACAAAAAAAGATAAATTTTCATCAAAAGATAAATTTTACATGGAGTTAGCCTTGGACTTGGCTAAATCTCGTTATGGACAGACCGGATCAAATCCCTCTGTAGGCTGTATTATTGTCAGGAATGATAAAATAATTTCTATAGGACAAACCTCATATAATGGAAGACCACATGCTGAACTTAATGCGATTAAAAATAGTTTTGAAGAATTAGAAGGCTCAAAAATGTATGTTACTTTAGAGCCATGTTGTCATTATGGATTAACACCACCATGCACTGACGCGATAATAAAATCAAGAATTTCAGAGGTTGTATATGGTGTTGCTGATATAGATAAAAGAGTAAGAAATAAAAGTTTTAAAATTTTAAAGTCAAAAAAAATAATTGTAAAAAAAGGATTATTAAAAAGTAAAATTGAAAATTTTTATTTACCTTATTTTTTTAATAGAAAGAAAAAATTACCCTTTGTTACAGGTAAAATAGCTATTTCAAAAAACAATATTATTTACAGCAAGAAACATAAAAAAATTACAAATTCTTATTCAGATAAGTTTACACATATGTTGAGGTTTCATAATGATAGTTTGATGATTACTCATAAAACACTAAATAAAGATAATCCAAAATTAAATTGTCGCTTGAAGGGTTTTGAAAAATTTTCTCCAAAAAGAATTATTTTAGACAATTATCTAAATTCTAAAACTAAAAGTTATATAATTAAATCTTCTAATAACAAAAATACTTTAATTTTTTATAATAAAGCTGATAAATCAAAAATTGCAAAATTTAAACGAAAAGGAATCC
>CABYSP010000019.1 GCA_902521675.1 uncultured Pelagibacteraceae bacterium | reverse complement strand
AGTGGTTTAGGGACAGGATAGAGCAAGATAAAAATGCACTTCAATTTACAAAAAATGGTAAAGAGGCAATTTTAAATAAATTGGTACAGGCAGAAGGATTTGAAAAATTTTTAGCTGCAAAGTATGTGGGAACAAAAAGATTTGGTTTAGATGGTGGTGAAAGTTTAATACCTGCTCTTGAACAAATAATAAAAATTGGTGGTCAAAATAATATAAAAGAAGTTAAAATAGGTATGTCTCATAGAGGTAGACTTAACGTTTTAGCAAACGTTTTACAAAAATCTTACAAAAAAATTTTTAATGAGTTTGCAGGTGAGTTTAGTACTGACTCTGAAGATAGTGCTGGAGATGTAAAATATCATCTTGGAGCGTCGTCTGATAGAGAATTTGATGGAAATTTAGTACATGTCAGTTTAACAGATAATCCTTCTCATTTAGAAGCTGTTAACCCAGTTGTTTTAGGTCAAACAAGAGCCAAACAATTTTTTCATAAAGACCGTGAAAGAAATAAAGTTATACCTATTCTCATTCATGGGGATGCAGCCTTTGCTGGTCAAGGAGTTGTAGCAGAATGTTTTGCAATGTCTGGACTACCGGGACACAACACTGGAGGAACAATTCATATTATTGTTAATAACCAAATAGGATTTACTACTAGTCCAAGATTTGCGAGGTCTTCACCTTATCCATCTGATGTTGCAAAAATGGTGGAGGCACCGATCCTTCATGTTAATGGCGATGATCCAGAGGCAGTTGTTTATGCAACTAGAATAGCAACAGAATTTCGATTAAAATTTAATAGAGACGTTGTAGTAGATTTAATTTGTTATAGAAGATTTGGACATAATGAGGGAGATGAGCCTTCATTTACTCAACCTTTAATGTATAAAAAAATTAGATCTCATCCCAGTGTTTACAAAATTTATGGAAATAAATTAGTAAACGAAAAATCTATTACTGAAGAATTATTAAATCAAAATGTTAAATCATTTAAAGATTTACTTGATGAACAATACAAAAGTGCAAAAGATTATAAACCTAAAATAGAATGGTTTGAAGGCTCATGGTCAAGATATAAACCTGAAAAAGGTAAAGATAAAAGGGGCATAACAGGTTTTGATGAAAATAAATTAAAAATAATTTCAGATAAAATAAATGGTATTCCTGAGGAAAAAAATATTCATAAGACTATCTCTAAAATATTTAATGCCAGAAAAGAAAGTATCGAAAAAGGTACTGGAATCGATTGGTCTTCAGCTGAATCTTTAGCTTTTGGATCTTTGCTAGAAGAGGGATATCCAGTTAGACTTGTAGGACAAGACTCTGGAAGAGGAACATTCAGTCAACGACATTCTGTTTTAAGAAATCAAATAGATAATTCTAGGTATATTCCTCTTAATAATATTTCTAAAAATCAAAAGCAATTTGAAGTAGTAGACAGTTTTTTATCTGAACTTGCGGTTTTAGGTTTTGAATATGGTTATAGTCTGGTAGAGCCAAACACACTTACTCTTTGGGAAGCGCAATTCGGTGACTTTGCTAATGGTGCACAAGTAGTAATTGATCAATTTATTGCATCTGGTGAGAGAAAATGGAATAGAGCATCCGGTATAGTAATGTTGTTACCTCACGGATATGAAGGACAGGGACCAGAACATTCTTCAGCAAGATTAGAAAGATTTTTACAACTATGCTCAAACGATAATATGCAAGTAATGAACTGCACAACCCCAGCAAATTATTTTCATGCTTTAAGAAGACAAATGCATAGGAGTTTCAGAAAGCCACTAATCATAATGACACCAAAATCATTATTAAGAAATAAGTATTGTGTTTCAAGTTTAGAAGATTTTAACAAAAAAAATACTTTCCATAGAGTTTTGTGGGATCATGCTATAGATCCTAAGTCTAAAGGATTTATTAAACTAAAAGAAAGTTCTAAAATAAGAAAAGTAATTCTTTGTTCTGGAAAAGTATATTTTGATTTGTTAGATGCCAGAGAAAAGCTTAAAAGAGATGATGTAGTGATGTATAGAATTGAACAATTGTATCCATTTCCAGCAAAAGCTTTGGTTAAGGAGTTAAAACCATACTCTAAAAATGCCGAATTCTTTTGGTGTCAAGAAGAACCAAAAAATATGGGTGCTTGGTTTTCAGTTAGAGATTATATCCAATGGACATTAGACACTTTAAAGGCTAATAATAATAAAATTTCTTATATAGGAAGAAGCCCAGACGCAACTCCTGCAACAGGATATGCCAAAAGGCATAATTCTCAACAACAAGAAATAATTAATAAGGTATTTGATTAATTTTAATGAGTGAAAAAATAGTAGTCCCAGTTCTAGGTGAAAGCATAACAGAAGCGACTGTTGCTAAATGGTTAAAAAACGCAGGTGATACAGTCGAAGCAGATGAGCCAATTGTAGAACTTGAGACAGACAAAGTAAACTTAGAAGTGCCATCTCCAATTTCTGGAGTGTTAACAGAGATAAACTCACAAGATGGATCAGTCGTTGAAGTAGGAGCATTATTAGGCTCTGTATCAGCAGAAGGTGGAGCGTTTAAATCTGCCTCAAAAACCCAAAAAGAAATTAAACAAGAGAAAAAAGTTGTTGCGGAGAGCAATGTAATAAAATTAGATGCAAATAAAAAAGAGCCAAAAGTATTTGAAGAAAAAGAAATAGAAAAACCCAAAGAGAAACCTTTGATTTTAACTGAGGAAGTTAAACTAGATGTTGCTCTAAAAAGAAATGTTAATCCAACCTTGTCTCCAGCAGTGAGAAAAATAGTAACTGAAAATAATATCGATATTAATTCAATTCAAGGTTCAGGAAAAGATGGGAGAGTTTTAAAAGGAGATTTAATAAGTTTGATGGGTGCAAATCCAAAACCATCCGAAAGAAAAATTCAATATGGTGAAGAAGAACGAATTAAGATGACTAGGTTGAGACAGACTATTGCAAAAAGACTAAAACAAGCCCAAGAGAATGCTGCTCTTTTAACAACATTTAACGAAGTTGATATGAGTAGCGTAATGGAAATGAGGAAAGAAAATCAAGATGATTTCCAATCTCGTTATGGAATAAAATTAGGATTTATGTCTTTCTTTGTAAAAGCATGTGTAGTTGCTTTAAAAAATTTCCCTGCAGTGAATGCTGAAATAGATGGAGATGAGATTATCTATAAAAACTATTATAATATTAGCTTTGCTGTTGGAACAGATAAGGGTTT
Organism: uncultured Pelagibacteraceae bacterium; assembly: GCA_902521675.1. Lineage (GTDB taxonomy): Bacteria > Pseudomonadota > Alphaproteobacteria > Pelagibacterales > Pelagibacteraceae > Pelagibacter. Next base: position 14,106 of record CABYSP010000019.1, on the reverse strand, counting down.
GGTTGTTCCAGTTTTAAGAAATGCAGATGAATTATCCTTTGCTGATATTGAAAAAAATATTAAAGAAATTTCAGAAAAAGCTAGAGATGGAAAGCTAATAATTGAAGATCTTCAGGGAGGAACGTTTACAATAAGTAATGGAGGCGTGTATGGGTCTATGCTTTCAACCCCGATACTAAATTTACCTCAATCTGGAGTGTTGGGCATGCATAATATAGTGGAAAGACCTGTTGTTGTAGATGGTGAAATCAAAATAAGACCAATTATGTATTTAGCATTATCATATGATCACAGAATTATTGATGGAAAAGAATCTGTATCTTTCCTTAAAATGATTAAAGAAAACTTAGAAGACCCTAGAAGGTTGTTTTTAGATATTTAAATGTCAGAAAAATTTCAAGCTGTAGTTATTGGAGGTGGACCGGGTGGTTATGTGTGCGCAATCAGACTTGCGCAATTAGGATTAAAAACTGCATGTATAGAGTCTAGAGGGTCTTTGGGAGGTACTTGTTTAAACGTTGGTTGTATCCCATCAAAAAGCTTACTTAATCTGTCTGAAGAATTTCATAAAGTAAAAAATTTAGCAAACAAAGGTATTGAAGTTGGTGAAGTGAAATTAAATTTAGACAAAATGATGAAAAGTAAAGATAAAGCTGTAACAGTTCTTACCAAAGGTGTTGAATTTCTTTTGAAAAAAAACAAAGTTAGTTACTTTAAAGGACACGGAAGTTTTAAATCAAAAAATGAAATTTTAATAAAGGATGATAAAAATAAAGAAACGGTCATCCAATCAGAAAAAACAGTTATTGCAACAGGATCAATTCCAGTTTCATTACCAGGAATAGAAATAGATGAGAAAACAATTGTCTCATCAACAGGTGCTTTAAAGTTAGAGAAAGTACCTAAGAAAATGGTTGTAGTAGGAGGAGGTTATATAGGACTGGAGATGGGATCTGTATGGTCAAGACTTGGAGCAGAGGTTCAAGTTGTCGAATTTCTGGATCATATAACGCCAGGAATGGATAAAGAAATCTCTTCAGAATTTATGAAAATTTTAAAAAAACAGGGTATGAAATTTAATATGCAAAATAAAGTTGAAACAATTAAAAAAAATGCAACAGGTGTAGTGGTTTCAACAGTAGACAAAGATAGTAATAAAAATAATTTTGAGTGTGATGTCGTTTTGATTTCTGTTGGCAGAAAACCTAATACAGATGGTTTAAATTTAGAGTCTGTAGGAGTAGATCTTGATGAAAGAAATAGAATTAAAACTGATAAAATTTTTAAGACTAACGTTGAAAATATTTATGCAATAGGTGATGTAATTGTTGGTCCAATGCTTGCACATAAAGCGGAGGACGAAGGCATAGCAGTTGCAGAAAACATAGTTGGTCAATCTGGACATGTAAATTACGACACAATCCCAGGAGTAATTTATACAACACCAGAAGTAGCTTCAATCGGTAAAACTGAGGAACAATTAAAAGAATTAAATAAAAAATATAAAGTAGGGAAATTTTCGTTTATGGCTAATTCAAGAGCTAAGGCTATAGATGATGCAGAAGGTTTTGTTAAAATTTTAGCTGATTACCAAACAGATAAAGTATTAGGTGCACATATAATTGGACCTCATGCAGGGGAATTAATTGCAGAGATCGGTGTTGCAATGGAATTTGGTGCAAGTGCAGAAGATATCGCACGAACTTGTCATGCTCATCCAACGTTTTCTGAAGCAGTTAAAGAAGCTGCTTTATCAGTAGATAAAAGAGCAATACACTCTTAAACTATAGGATTTTATTGGAAAATCCTAAATTATCCTTTTGTATCAATAAAAATAATCAAATTTTTCAAATTAAATAAATCATTTTAGATTTATTGTGATTGCTAACTTTTTTTAAATATTAATTCGTATTTCTTGGCATATTCTTGGCACAGAGCTGAAAAATCTCTTGGCACAATCTTGGCACGGGTATGTATTTGACTCTCAGTTAGACTCCTAACTTAGGATTTGTTAGTCTTTATAAATGAACAAAAAAGGGTTTACCCTAATAGAACTCCTAGTCGTAGTAGCAATCATCGGTATTTTAGCTGCAGTAGGTGTTGTTGCTTATAGTGGGTATACCGCTGGTGCTAAAGAGACTGTATGTAAAAATAATTTTAAATTATGGTCTAAGTTAATTAATGAGAAATATGCCTTATGTCAATTTGAGGAACAAATTGAATTACAAGCGCAATATTGGAAAAATACACCTGGAGCAAAAGTTAAATATAATTGTTCTAATGCTACGAGTCCAAAAAAACTAATAACAGCAGTTGGTCAACATCTTACTAATATTGTAAAAGATCCTTACAATCCAACCTATCATGGAAATGTTGAGTATGTTACTTGGAATGGTGTGCCATACAAGGATGGAATGTTATCAACTTACGATAATTACATAAGAACTAGGTGTAGAGGCAAAAATTATGAGGTTACATTTGATTAGATCAACAAAACCAAAAGGCTTCACCCTAATAGAACTTTTAGTCGTAGTAGCAATCATCGGTATTTTAGCTGCAGTAGGGGTAGTTGCTTATAGTGGGTATACGAGTGGTGCCAAAACTTCAGCTTCAAAAACATGTTACAAGTCTACAGTTAATTATATTGAGAGCGAATTAACTTTATGTAGTTTAGGCAATTCTTCTGTAATGGATGGTGAGCTAAGTTGCTCTGGATACAATACAGCAACTGGTGCTTTTAATACTATGCAAGCACTCGCAAATGTAAGATCAATGAGAGGCTCTGTGACCCCAGGTGTAGATGAAGGTGTTTTGAAATCATTTAGAAATCCATTTGATACATCATTACCTTGTATTAGATCAAGAACAGGCTTTACCCCGGGTCAAGTAAGTATAAGTGTAAATGGAACAAAACTTCAAATTAGAGCATGTTTTAAAAAAAATTGTGCTACAGGTGATACTGCAAGCAAAGATATTGATGTAAGTTTAAAATAATAATGAATAGAAAAGGCTTCACCCTAATAGAACTCCTTGTCGTAGTAGCAATCATTGGTATCCTAGCTGCAGTAGGTGTAGTTGCTTATAGTGGGTATACGAAGGGTGCAAAACAAAATGCAGCAAAGAGCAATCACAAATTAGTAGTTAATTTTGTAACTGCAACTATGTTAAAATCTACTTTAAATGATGGTTATTTTGAGGGAATGTTTGAAAACAATGGATGTCAAAATACTATTAATAAAAAGATGACCCCTGATACGTTAAGTGGAGTTTCAAAAAAATTTATGACACATTTACGTTGTGTAATTAAAAATCATCCATTTAATGATCCTACTTATCCAGCTGTAAATTGGGGACCTAGAAAAATATTAGGTTCAGTCGAGTTTCATAACGAATGCATAAATTCTAAACCAGTCCTTAAAATAGAAACCGTTTGGAATGACAAAAATGATCAATTAAAAAATGAAATTTCAATGTCAGATTATAATGTTACCTGTTGATAGAAAGTATATTTTGACAAATTTTTTTAAGAAACGTAACGGCTTCACTCTAATAGAACTCTTAGTTGTTGTAGCCATCATCGGAATATTATCTTCAGTTGGAGTAGTTGCGTATAATGGTTATACAAAAAATGCAAAAGCTAAAACATCTGAATTAAACTACACAAACATCAATAAAGCTTTAATGTTAGAGTTTATGAAGTGTGAATTAGATAATTCTGCAACTGTTTTTAGCAATCATAAATGTAGCAATATTAACTCTCCTACTGTTAATACTATAAGCAGCTTTATTACAAATAATTTAAAAATGACTAACCCATATGGTTCTACTTTGATAAATAAATCTCCATGTACTCAAGGGTCCATTTCAATTAGCAGTCCATCTAAAGGTAATTATTCAGTTAGCTTTTATTCTACAACTAAGAAGAAAATTATCACCACAAACATGGGGACTATATGGACGCCAGTGAAAGTTGGAAGTAATACAAAATATACAAATGTAAATACAGGATGCAATACCACATGGACTTCAGTTAATACAGGAGCTAATACTACTTACAGTTCTGTTAACACTGGGTCAAATACAAAGTATAGCAGCCCATAGAGGAAACTGATTTAGTAGAGGGCAGTTCTGTTGCCAGGTGCCCTTAACTTTGTTTCAAAAATCCTTATACTTCAGCAATTAGCAATCGTAAAATTAATCCAATCGTAAGATAATAACGTACAGATGACGTATTAAATATCATACGTAATAGATCTATGTTTTGGACTCATAGCTCAATGTTTGTTAATCTTGGATCATGAAAAAAATTTTAGCACCAATAATATTAATAGTTTTACTATCAGGGTGCAAAACTACAAAATCATTACAAGAAGAAAACTCTAACTTAATTCAAAATCTTAATCAGGCCAACGAGCTAGGTGTAGACTTTATGTGTTATAATATGTGTAAAGATACCACTAAAGGTATGAGTATAAACCAACTGGATAAATTCTGTAAACTACAATGTCCAATAAAATAAAAGGCTTCACCCTAATAGAACTCCTAGTCGTTGTAGCAATCATTGGTATCTTAGCTGCTGTAGGGGTAGTTGCTTATAGTGGGTATACGAGTGGTGCTAAAAAACAAGCTGCAAAAAGTAATCACCAAACATTAATTAAATATTTTTCAGCTGAATTACAAAAATGTAATTTAGGTGAAACCAAATTTATTGAAAATTCAATTAATTGTTCAGATAGATTTACAAATTATAAGATATCTCAAGGTGCAGAATTAGCATTAAATAGTAAATTTAAAAATCCATACAAAACTACTCAAGGTATGCCACAACATGGAAGCTTAGGTATGTCCTGTACTCAATATGTAATGGGAGAAACAAAAGTAGAAAATAAAAATAATGAGCTTCAAATACAAACTTGTTTAGATGATACAGAACTTCTAACTTTTAAAATTCCTATAGAATAATGATATCTAATCGACAAAAAGGCTTTACATTAATAGAACTCTTAGTCGTAGTAGCCAAATAAAACATAACTTGTGTCAAGATTCTATTTGGAATAAGATCGTAAAAAAAGTTAGGAATGATAAAAATTAATAATGAAACATTCGTATTTATTGGCACATTCTTGGCACAGAAAGAAGAAAGTTAAATTGTCTCTAAAAGTATTTTGTATCAACATTTTTGGCTCTATGAAAAAAAGTCAAATACACTCTTAATTTTTTTTCATATTATAAAAATATGAAATATCCGATTCTCGTACCAAATATTTTTAATCATCCATTTACTTATGAAAGTAATTTAACTCTTAAAGTTGGAGATTATGTAATGGTGCCTTTTGGAAAATCAAAAATTACTGGTGTTGTTTGGGACGAATTTGAAAAAAATAATAATAAAAATTTTAAGACTAAAAAGGTAATCAAGAAATTAGACGTTACTCCATTAAAAAAAAATACAATTAATTTTTTAAATTGGTTTGCAGAATATAATCTTATCCCAAAAGGTATGGCATTAAAGTTAGTGCTCTTAAGTAGTGATGCGGTGGAGAACAAAGAAACTCAACTTTATCAAATATTTGATAGCAAAATTAAGCAAAACTTAATCAAGCTGTCTAGTGATCAAAATAAATCTCTAAAAAAAATGAATTTTTCAAATAAAAAATTTAGAGTTCATGTTTTACAAGGCACAACCGGATCAGGAAAAACTTTAGTTTATTTTGAAGCATTAAAACCACTAATAGAGAAGGGTTTTCAAGGATTAATTTTATTACCAGAAATAGGTTTAACTAGTCAGTTTGAACAAAAATTTTTAGAATATTTTGGTTTTAAGCCCGCAGTTTGGCACTCAGGTATTTCAAAAAAAAAGAAAGAATTAATTTGGAGTGGCGTTTCTAATGGTAAAATAAAAATAATTATTGGCGCAAGGTCTTCATTATTTTTACCATTTAAAAAATTAGGAATGATAATTGTTGATGAGGAACATGATCAATCATTTAAACAAGATGAAGGCATAACATACAATGCTCGTGATATGGCAATTTCTAGAGCATCTTTTGAAAACATTCCAATAAATTTGATTACTGCTGTTCCTTCAATAGAAACTTTTGAAAATATTAAAAAGGGTAAATACGAGGTTTCTAGATTAAATGAAAGATATCAAAACGCAGCTTTACCTAATTATGAAATTATTAATTTAAATAATACCAAACTTGAAAAACAATCATGGCTATCAAATAAAATTATTGAAAAAGTTAATTTACATTTGGAAAAAAAAGATCAAGTTTTGTTTTTTTTAAACAGAAGAGGTTTTTCTCCAAATGCTTTATGTAATAAGTGTTTTACAAGTTTTATATGTCCAAATTGTAGTATCAATTTAGTTTATCATAAAAATAAAAATAACTTATTATGTCATTATTGTGGATACAAATCCGATCTTAAAAGGGACTGTACAAAAGAAGGCAATTGTGAATTTATTTTTAGCGGCCCTGGTGTTGAGAGAATTTCAGAAGAGGTAAAAAGAAAATTCCCTGGAAAAAGAATAGAGATTTTTTCAAGTGACACAATGAATAAAAAAGATTCTAAAGAAAAAATAGATAAAATTATTAATAATGAAACGCATATTTTAGTTGGAACTCAATTAATTTCAAAAGGTTTTCATTTTCCAAGCTTAAATTGCATTGTAGTTGTTGATATCGATCTTTCATCTCAAGGACATGATTTAAGAGGTGCAGAAAAAAATTTGCAGCTTTATCATCAACTTTCAGGACGTGCAGGAAGAACTGGAAAACCAGCAACCGTATATTTTCAAACCTATGAAAATAATACTAAGATGATTTCAGAAATTACAAGTAAAAATCCAGATATTTTTTTAGAAAGAGAACTGCAGATAAGAAAAAAAAATAAACTACCTCCTTTTCAAAGGTTTATTTCTTTAATCTTAACGGGAGATAATGAAATTAAATTAGAAAAAGAAGCTATTAATTTTAAAAATTTTATTGAAAACAAAATAGAAGGAAAAATACTAGGTCCAGTGAATGCTCCATTATTTAGATTAAAAAGAAAATTTAGAATAAGATTTTTGATAAGAGGCTTAAAATCTATGAAACTACAAAGCTCTCTCACAAAAATTATTCCAAAATATAAATTTTCTTCTGGAATAAAACTTTCAGTTGATGTTGATCCAATTAACTTCAATTAACCGCAAAAAAGAGGCCTTTTTTACGAATCCGCTACTTGAAGACATGAGGGTCATATGTTATTTAGGGCGTGATTTTTAAATAATCTTCAACATTATAGAGGAACCAAGTTGAGTAAAGACACCGGATTTTCAATAACTTCAGCTGAAAGGTATTCTCTTGCGCTTTTTGAACTTTCAGAGGAAAACAATCTTTTAAGTCAGATCGAAGATCAGTCTTCATCTATTCTTAATTTAATTGAGCAAAGTGAAGATTTTTCTAATTTGATTAAAGATCCAACTACAAGCCAAGAAGATTTATTAAAAGTAATAAATACAATATCTGAAAATAATAAATTTGAGTCTTTATTTAAAAATTTTTTAAGTTTCTTAATTCAAAAAAGACGTTTCTTTTTTATTGAGCGTATCCTTAAAAGCTTTATTGAGATTTGTTCAAGAAAAAGAGGTGAACTGAGGGCAGAATTAAAATCAGCAAAAGAATTATCTAATGAAGAAATTGCAAAAATTACAGAGGAGTTAACAAAAAACTTTAGCTCAAAAATAAAATTAAACTACAAACATGACGAAAGTTTAATAGGAGGTTTGGTAGTACAAGTAGGAAGTATTATGGTTGATACCTCAATTAAAAATAAATTACAACAAATCGAAAATAGAATGATAGAGGCATAAATGGAAATAAATCCTTCAGAAGTTACAAAAATATTAAAAGAACAAATTAAAAATTTTGGTGATAAAGCAGAAGTCACAGAAGTTGGTCAAGTTTTATCAGTTGGAGACGGTATTGCTAGGATTTATGGTTTGGATAATGTTCAAGCTGGTGAAATGGTAGAGTTTGCAGACGGTTCAAAAGGTATGGCTCTAAACCTAGAAAGTGAAAACGTTGGTGTCGTAATTTTTGGTGATGACAGAAATGTTAAAGAAGGGGATGTAGTAAAAAGAACGGGTAATATTGTTGATACTCCAGTTGGAAAAGAATTATTAGGAAGAGTAGTGGATGGTTTAGGAAATCCTATTGATGGAAAAGGACCATTAGATAAAGGAATTAAAAAAAGCAGGGTTGAAGTAAAAGCTCCTGGTATTATTCCACGACAATCAGTAAGTGAACCAATGCAAACTGGTCTTAAATCAATTGACAGTCTAGTCCCGATTGGAAGAGGGCAAAGGGAATTAATTATCGGTGATAGACAAACTGGTAAAACAGCAGTTGCAGTAGATGCAATTATTAATCAAAAAAAAATCAATGAATCTGGTGATGAAAAACAAAAACTGTATTGTATATACGTTGCAGTTGGACAAAAAAGATCAACAGTAAGACAAATTCAAAAAACATTAGAAGAAGCTGGAGCTATGGAGTACACAACAATCGTTGCTGCTACTGCATCGGATTCTGCTCCTTTACAATTTTTAGCACCATACACAGGGTGTGCTATGGGAGAGTATTTTAGAGATAATGGAATGCATGCCTTAATAATTTATGATGATTTGTCTAAACAAGCAGTTGCTTATAGACAAATGTCATTGCTATTAAGAAGACCTCCAGGACGTGAGGCTTATCCTGGAGATGTATTTTATCTTCATAGTAGATTACTTGAAAGAGCAGCTAAATTAAGTGACGAACATGGAGGTGGATCACTTACTGCACTGCCAATTATTGAAACACAAGGTGGAGACGTATCTGCGTTTATTCCAACTAACGTTATTTCAATTACAGACGGACAAATTTTTCTTGAAACAGAACTATTTAACCAAGGTATAAGACCTGCAATTAACGTAGGTTTATCAGTATCTAGAGTTGGTTCATCAGCTCAAACAAAAGCAATGAAAAAAGTTTCTGGTTCAATGAAACTAGAGTTAGCACAATACAGAGAAATGGCAGCTTTTGCTCAATTTGGATCTGATTTGGATGCATCTACTCAGCAACTTTTGAATAGAGGTTCTAAGTTAACTGAACTTTTAAAACAAAAACAATATTCACCCATGACTGTTGCAGAACAAGTTATTTCAGTATTTTGTGGAGTAAAAGGTTATCTGGATGATATTGATTTAAAAGACGTTGCTGAATTTGAGAGCAAGATTATTGAAAAATGTAAATCAGATAAGCCTGAAATTATAGAGTCAATTTTAAGTTCAGGAAAACTTGAGGAAGATAAAGAAAAATTACTTGTTGAGGTAATCACTCAATTAAAAGGAAATTTTAAATCTTAATAATTTATGGCAAGTTTAGACGACCTAAAAAAAAGAATAGCTAGTGTAAAGTCTACACAAAAAATCACTAAAGCTATGAAAATGGTTGCAGCAGCAAAATTAAGAAGAGCTCAAGAAAGTGCTGAGAAGGGAAGGCCTTATTCCGAAAAAATGAATAATGTTATTTTGAATTTATCAAATGGTATATCCGATAAAGAAAATGCACCAAAGTTATTGTCAGGTACTGGTCAGGAAAAAACTCATCTTTGTGTAGTGATGACTTCTGATAGAGGTTTATGTGGTGGATTTAATTCTAATATTATTAAAAAAGCTAAAAGTTATTTTGTAAAAATATTAGATGAAGGTAAAGAACTAAAAATTATTACAGTAGGCTCAAAAGGAAATGACCAATTAAAAAGAGTTTATGGTGATAAAATAATTGAAAATATTTCTTTTAAAGAGTCTAAAAATGCAAATTATTTCGATGCTGACAAAGTTGGGAAAATGGTAATTGAAAAATTCGAGGCAGGTGAATTTGATGTTTGTACAATTTTTTACAATCAATTTAAAAATGTAATTACTCAAATTCCTCAAGCACAGCAAATTATCCCTTTAAATAATGAGGGGGAAGAAAATAGTTCAGAAGAAAGTTACGAATTTGAACCAGATGAAGATGAAATTTTAAGCAATTTATTGCCAAAGAATATTTCTACGCAAATATTTAAAGCAATGTTAGAGAATTCAGCTAGCGAACAAGGGTCTAGAATGAGTGCGATGGATAATGCAACCCGAAACGCAGGTGAAATGGTTGACAAACTTACTATCGAATATAATAGAAGTCGTCAGGCAGCAATTACAAAAGAACTAATAGAAATCATATCAGGAGCAGAAAGTTTATAATTATGAGCAAAGGAATAATCACACAAGTTATTGGAGCGGTAGTAGACGTGAAATTTGATGGTGAACTACCAGAAATTTTAACAGCATTGGAATGTAAAAACGGTGATAACAGACTAGTTTTAGAGGTAGCACAACACTTAGGTGAAACTACTGTTAGAACAATTGCTATGGATGCTACTGAAGGACTAAAAAGAGGTGATGAAGTTATTAATACTAATGCTCCTATTCAAGTTCCAGTTGGACCTGAAACACTTGGAAGAATTATAAATGTAATTGGGGAACCAATTGATGAAAGAGGCGAAGTTAAGACTAAAGAAAGTTGGCCAATTCATAGGGCTGCACCTGAATTTAATGACCAATCAACAGAAACTGAAATACTTGTGACAGGTATTAAAGTTATTGATTTGCTTGCACCTTATGCAAAAGGTGGAAAGATTGGATTATTTGGTGGAGCAGGAGTAGGAAAAACAGTTTTAATTATGGAATTAATTAACAACGTTGCAAAAGCTCATGGTGGTTTTTCAGTTTTCGCGGGAGTTGGAGAGAGAACTAGGGAAGGAAATGACCTTTATCATGAAATGATTGAGTCTGGAGTAATTAAAAAAGAAGGAGCTGGTTCAAAAGCTGCTTTAGTTTATGGACAGATGAATGAACCTCCTGGAGCAAGAGCAAGAGTTGCACTTACAGGATTAACTGTTGCTGAATACTTTAGAGATCAAGAAGGTCAGGACGTACTTTTCTTCGTAGATAATATTTTTAGGTTTACTCAGGCAGGATCAGAGGTTTCAGCTTTGTTAGGAAGAATTCCATCTGCTGTTGGATATCAACCGACATTAGCTACTGACATGGGTAACCTACAAGAAAGAATTACGACTACAAACAAAGGGTCTATCACATCTGTACAAGCTATTTATGTACCTGCTGACGATCTAACAGATCCTGCTCCAGCGACATCGTTTGCTCACTTAGATGCAACGACTGTACTTTCAAGACAAATTGCAGAAATTGGTATTTATCCTGCGGTAGATCCACTTGACTCTACATCAAGAATTTTGGATCCAAGAATTGTTGGAGATGAGCATTATAGAGTAGCAAGAGATGTTCAAAGGATACTACAATCTTATAAATCACTACAAGATATTATAGCTATTCTTGGTATGGACGAGTTATCTGAAGAAGATAAACTAGTTGTAGCAAGAGCTAGAAAAATCCAGAGATTTTTATCTCAACCATTCTTTGTTGCAGAAGTATTTACTGGTTCACCAGGAAAACTTGTTGATCTTGACTCAACGATCAAAGGTTTTGATGCAATCTGCAAAGGCGAGTATGATCACTTACCTGAAGCTGCTTTTTATATGGTTGGAACAATTGAAGAAGCTATAGAAAAAGCTAAGAAAATGGAACAAGAGGCTGCTGCTTAATGAGCGAAGAGTTTAAAGTTGAAATAGTAAATCCTGAAAAATGTTTTTTAGTAAAAGATGATGTTTCAGAAGTTGTGGTCCCTGCTTTTGAAGGAGAGATGGGAATATTGAAGGATCATATTTCTATTATTTCCTTTTTGAAACCTGGGATAATTAAGGTTTTATCAAAATCAGGTGATGAAAATTACTATGTTGAGGATGGGATTGTTGAGTTTAAAAATAACAATCTTTCAATTTTAACAAGTACAATTTTTAATCTTGCTGATATGGATAAATCAAAGCAACAAGATTTACTTAAACAGGCAGAAGAAGAGGCTAATAAAACCGATATTAACGATCAATCTAAATTTTTAGCAGATCAAAAAGTTGAAGTTTTAAAAACTCTAAATTAATTTTTTTACTTTTTCTTTAAGTTCTTTGTAAACGTGATGTTTAAAATCAACAACAACATCAGTAATTAAATCTAAGTCAATCCACTTCCAATCTAAAAATTCTGGATTAGATGTATTAATATTTATTTCATTATCATTTCCAATAAATCGCATTAAAAACCATTTTTGCTTCTGACCTTTGTACTTACCTTTCCAAATAATACCTAGTAATCTATCAGGTAAATCATAGGTTAATGTACCATCTAATTCTTTTATAAGTTCTACACTTTTGATGCTTGTTTCTTCCTCTAGTTCTCTAAACGCAGCTTTTAAATTATCCTCTCCTTCATCAACACCACCCTGAGGCATTTGCCAAAAATTTTTAGGATTATCTATTCTTTTTGCTACGAATACTTTATTTTCTTTATTTAATAACACAATTCCGACCCCACTTCTCAGTGGTAAATCTTTTAAATTTTTATTCATATTATCCGTTAAGTAACTTAATAGCGTAATTTAATTGATTGTCAGTATCAGTTTTTATTCTAAAATCATCACCTTCTTCATTTACTTCAATATCTGGTCTAACACCTACTTCAGAAATAGATTTTCCAGAAGGAAGATAATATTTTGCGACAGTTAATCTGATAGCACCACGATTTTTTAAAGGAATAATAGATTGGACAGAACCTTTACCAAAGCTATTTTCACCAACGATGATTGCTCTTTTATGATCCTTTAAAGCTCCAGCAACAATTTCAGATGCAGATGCTGAACCATAATTAATTAAAACTAACAATGTTTTTCCATCAGTTATATCTCCTTTTTTTGCAAACCATTTTCTATTTTCAGATTTTTTTCTGCTTTTTGTTGAAACTATTTCCCCATTTTCTAGAAAAAAATCTGAGATTTTTATTGCTTGAGATAATAGACCTCCAGGATTATTTCTTAAATCTAAAATATATGAGTTTAAGTTTTTATTTTTTTTAAGTTTTTTAATTTGTTTTTCTATTTGATCACTGCTGTTATCATTAAATGAAGTTAGCCGAAGGTAACCTATACTTTCATCTATAATTTCAGATTTTACAGATTGAACCTGAATAACTTCTCTTATTATATTAAATGTTAATGCCTTTTTTTCACCTCTTCGTCTTACTGTTAACTCTATTCCAGAACCTACAGGTCCTCTCATTAAATCAACAGCTTCACTTAATGATTTTCCTTGAACTTGAACATTATTTATTTTAACTATGTAATCACCAGCTTTTAATCCAGCCCTAGATGCAGGTGTATCATCTATTGGTGAAATTACTTTTACAACACCAGCCTCCATGCTAACTTCAATTCCTAGTCCACCAAATTCACCACTAGTTTCTGTTTGCATTTCATCAAAAATTTTAGGAGACATGTAGGATGAATAAGGATCTAAGGATTGTAAAAGTCCATTGATAGCAGAATCCATACTCTCAGATTGATTGAACTCATCAACATATTCTTTATTAATTTTTTCTAGAACCTCGCCGAAGAGATCAATTTTTTTATAAATATCTATTTCAGCTGAAATAACTGTTTTATTTAAATAAAAAACTGAAAAAAAAATTAATAATAAAAATTTAATTTTTTTCATATCATCACTTTTTCTTTTGGAATTAGCTCTGACCAAATTTTTTCTAATTCATAAAATTTTCTTTTTTCTGGATGAAAAATATGAACAATCAAATCAATCCCATCAACAAGTTTCCATTCTCCACTTTCTTTACCTTCAATTTTTGAGTCTTTTATACCGTTATTTTTAAGTTTTTCTAAAACTTGTTCTGATAAAGATTGAATATGTCTAGATGATGTTCCGCTTGCTATGATCATGTAATCAGCCATAGAACTCTTGTCTTTAAGATCAATAGTTACAATATCTTGAGCTTTATTTATATCTAGTGTGTTGATTACAATTTCTTTTAAGTCTGAAATTTTGTCCATTAATTGAATTTAGATTATCAAATTTTTCTTAATTGAGAAGATGAAATGTTGACTTTATTAAACTCAA
>CABYSP010000018.1 GCA_902521675.1 uncultured Pelagibacteraceae bacterium | reverse complement strand
TGATAATGGGTGGTAGAAGCAGAATAAATAAAGGTTCGAAAAATTTTAATTCATATATTAAAAACTCAGTTAACTCTGCAAAACTTTTTAAGCTTTTTAATAGTAAGTCTTTTTATAAAAAAATTGAAAATCTTTTCACAAAAAATTTTAAAGATGGATCGTGGGTTAATTTACATAAACCAAAATCCTTTAATCCTAAAAAGTTCACTATTAAAAAAAAATTAAATTCCAATGAATTAAAAAAAATGTTGGGTAATAATTATACTAATCCTAAAGTAAATTTAGATATAGATTTTTCAGTATCAAAAGGAGGGTATAGATTAAGGCCTCATAGGGATGATATAACTAGGTTATATAATTTCTTAATTTATCTAACAGATATACCAAAAAAGAATGGCGGCTCTCTAACTATCTATAGGAAAAAGGTTAAAAAAAATTTAAGAAAAAGTTTTAGAAGATTTCCAAAAATAAATGAGCTAGAAATAGTTAAGTCTTTTACACCCAAAAAAGGAACTGTTGTTTTTTTTCAATCTACTCCAAATTCCTATCATGGAGTAAAGCGCTTTATAGAGAAAAATTGTCCAAAACGTTTTTTTATTTATGGAAGTTATGCTTTAAACAAACCAGTCATATGGAATTATAAGGGAATCTCGTATTATCCTCATATAGTTAGTAACAAAAAAAGAATGTTGACCTCTTTTCATGACGCGAACTATTTAACCACAGCACCAAACCATTGAAATTATTTCAATGATAAAATAAATTTTAACAATGACAAATACTTTTCAAAAAAAATTATATGAGAATGGTTACTTAATTGTTAAAAATATACTTAACTATAGAAGAGACTTAAAACCAGTTCTTAATGATATGGAATTTGTCATGGATTGTCTCATTCAAAAGTATGCAAAAAAAACTGAGGTTAAAAAAGTTCTTAATCTAAATTTTAAAAGAAAATATTCATACATATCAAAACTTAATATTTATGATCTAGATCAATACTTTAATACAAGATTACCTAGAGACCATGTTAAAAGAGATAGTGATTATTTCGCTACTCAATCATTATGGAATTTAATTACAAATAAAAGTATTTTAGATGTTGTAGAAAAAATTTTAGGCAAAGAAATAATGTCTAACCCTGTTCAAAATACTAGAATCAAACAACCTGAAAACAAATTACCAAAAGGATCAATTCATGACGGCTTAAGTGGTAGAACACCATGGCATCAAGACGCTGCAGTTTTGAATTCTAAAGGACAAAAATTAACTGATATGGTTACAGTATGGATTCCTTTCACCAAAACTACTAAAAAGAATGGATGTATGATTACAGTAAAAAAAATTAATCAAATGGGATTATTAAACCACGTATCAGGATATAGAGGACAGGTGGAATTAAAAAATAGTGAATTACTTGATGATATGGAACACATTTATTTAGAGGCAAATGTGGGTGATATAATATTATTGCACAAGCATTCTATTCACTGCTCATTACCGAATAGATCAAATGATTTTAGAATTAGTGCTGATTTGAGATATAATGTTGCAGGACAACCATCAGGTAGGGAGCCGCTTCCAAACTTTTATGTTAGAAGTAAAAATAAAAATAATCTTAAAGTTCAAAATTTTAAACAATGGTTGTCTCTTTGGGAGAACGCTAAAGAAAGACGTATCGGAAAACATGCATTTAAGTATCCTCTACCAACGTATAAGAATAATAAAAAAGACTTATCTAATTTAGTTTAATATTAAAAAAATTAATGACTAAAATTTTAATTACAGAATTCATCAACCAAAATAGTTTAGAAAATTTAAATAAAAAATTTGATGTTATGTATGATGAAAAATTATGTGAAAATGAAAAACAACTAATAACAATGGTTAAAGATTATGATGGTTTAATTGTTAGAAATAAAACTCAGGTGAATTCAAATATTTTAAAAAATGCATTAAAATTAAAATTTATTGGAAGGCTGGGTGTTGGTTTAGACAATATTGATACAGATTATTGTAAAAATAAAAATATTCATGTTCAACCAGCTACAGGAATGAATGCAGACTCTGTTGCTGAATATGTTGTTTCTTCATCAATGTCTCTTATTAAAAAAATTCCAATGTTTCATAACGGAACTATCAAAGGTGAATGGCCAAGAACAACCATTAAATCTATAGAAATAAACCAAAAGTATTTAGGAATAATAGGATTTGGCACAATTGGAAAAAAGGTTGCTGAGTATTCTTCAAAAAATGGTTTAAAGATTTTAGCTTACGATCCTTATGTTAAGGAAATAAATAATAAAGAAATTGATGCTAAATTATCAAGTTTAAAGGAGATATATGAAAAATCAGATATCATTTCCATACACCTACCTTTAACAAATGAAACCAAAAATATGATAAATAAATCGTCATTTTCTCAAATGAAAAATAAACCGATTATAATAAATACTTCTAGAGGAAGCATAATAAATGAAAGTGATTTAATTGAAGCTTACAATAACAATAATATTTCTGGCTTTGCTCTAGACGTGTTTGAAAAAGAACCAATAGAGAGTGAATTTTATAACAAAATAAAACCAGGTATGAATTGTATATTAACACCCCATATTTCTGGTGTAACAAATGAGTCAAACATTAGAGTAAGTGACTTTATAGTTAAAAAAATTACAGATTTTTTTAACTAAATATTTCTTCTAGATTTATTAATCGACCTTGTTTTATTGACTGCTCTGCAGCCTCTCCCACAGCAACAGCAATTAAACCATCATCTAATGAAACCTCTGGATCTGAATTATTTTCAATAGCTTTCAAAAAAGCTAAGTGTTCGTAGTAAGTAGATCCATGATGGTGGCCGGCCTCAAGAATTTTTTTATCTACTTCAATATTTTCAACATGTGTTTTGCCATCTCTCATTCCAATTCTTATATTTGATGAGGTTTTGCCTGAATCATCGGAGGGGACTGAAGTTTCAATTTTTCCTTTATTTCCTGTGGCTACAAGCTCTTCTTGCATATCAGAATTTTCTGCAAACATGCAAAGCTCAAGCAAACTTCTTGCTCCATTTTCAAAATTTACAATCACATAGGCATTATCAATGATGTCTGGCTTTTTTCCATTATACACTTCATCTAAATGGTTAACGTCTTGACCACCACTTGCATAAACACTGAGCGGCTTACTTTGGATAATCAATCTCATTAAATCAAAGAAATGGCAACATTTTTCAACAAGTGTACCACCAGTATTTTCTTCAAAACGATTCCAGTCATTTACTTTTTTTAAAAAAGGAAATCTATGTTCCCTTATGGTTAAAGTTTTTAAATTACCAATTTTGTTATTATGAATTTCACTAATAAACTTTGAAACTGGCGGCATATATCTATACTCCATTGCAGTCCAAAATACTGAAGGATAATCTTTTGTAAGTTTTTTTATTTCTAAGCAATCTTTTGTATTAGTGCATAATGGTTTTTCTATTAATATATGTTTTTTAGTTTTGATTACATCTTTCAAGATTTCTATATGAGTAAAGTTAGGAGATGAAATTAAGTACACATCAACAATATTTTTTTCAATCATTTCTAAATGATTTTTAAAACAAAAAACTTTTGTTTTTAGAATTTCTTTACATTGATTTAATGAATCTTCATGAGGATCAGCAAGTGCAACTACTTCAGCATTATCAATTAATGATATATTTAAAATATGTTCTCGAGCCATTGTCCCTGCTCCAATAATTCCATATTTTATTTTTTTCATATTATGTTTTTATCAGTTTAATTTAAAAACTTAATCAATACTTAGTCCGCTTGGCACTTTATCTGGTTTACCTAGTGGTCTCTGATTTCCACTTCTGCCAGTTAAAGATTTGAGAAAAGAAACAAGTTCATCAATTTCTTTATCATTCAATTCTATAGGCTGTATGTCAATGCTTGATAGAATTCTGTCTTGTTCTCTTTTGTCTGAAAAAGTTACAAAATCAATTTCTTCTAACCAAGTTGCTTTAGGTAAATTTGCATATTCAGTTTTCCAATTCTTATTCATTTTAATTGGATTTAAATGATGCTTAATTATTGATTTTAAAGTTGGATAAGCACCATTATGACCGTAAGGAGCTGTTAAAGAAACATTTCTTAATGCTGGCGTTTTAAATTTATACATGTCGTTAATATTGTCAGTTTCAACCATTCGTCCAACGTCACGTGCATAGGGATCAAAAGGCCGGGTTCTTCCTGGACCAAATTGGGGAATTCCTATTGAATGAAATTTTTGATCTGACAACAAAGATCCTGAGTGACAAGAACTACAGTTTGCTTTTCCATAAAATAAGTTCATGCCATTTATTTGCTTTAAAGTTAAAGCTTGTTTATCTCCATTCAAATATTCATCAAAGGGAGAGTCAAAAGATGTCCATTCATGAATTTCAAATGCAGCAATTGAATTAACAATATGTGTAATGTTTATATCTAAAGAATTATTAACATCATCAAAAGCATTTTTAAATAACTCGACATACTCTGGAATTCCTCTAATCCTGTGTGTAATGACAGGCCATACCCTATCAATTCTCATACTATCTTTGCCAACTTTTGAGACTAAACCTATAATTTCATTTTCACCTGGATTTCCTGCCATCTCAAACTGTCTAGTCATTGGAAACAAAGCTTGAACTGCAACTATATTATCAAGTCCTTTTGGAAGTAGTTCTTGCGCTGGGGTATTAAAACCATTACCAAATATATCAGATTTAGTCACTCTACCGTCATGAAGCAATGTTGTAATATTTTTAAATCCTAAATTCCATAAAGCTAAAGCATTTCTTGGAATTCGTTTTTTTATTTTATCATCGCCCTTACCTGCAGTTCTCTCTAATCCTATACCTTGACCTCCTTCACCAATGCCTAACGAAAGTCCATCTGAACCTCCTAGATCATGACTATGGCAGGTTGCGCAAGCAATATTTCGATTTGCAGATAAAATTTTATCGTGAAATAAAAGTCTTCCAATTTTAACTTTTTCTATATCAACTTGATGGAAATCTTCACTCTTTAATGGTTTTGGTAAATCAGTTGCGTAAGTTTTATTTACTGAAATTAAAAATGGAATTATAAATATTATTATTTTTAAATGATTAAATATCTTTTTATACTTTTGTTTCTTCCATCCATGGTTTTTGCAGAAATAGAAAATGCTCGAGATTTGATGGAAGATGGAAAATTTAAAGAAGCTATGGAAGAACTTATGCCAGCAGCTAGATCTGGTAATGCTGATGCTGAAGAACTTATTGGTATTATGTACGCTATGGGTCTCGGTGTTGAAAGAGATGATGTTAGAGCTTTTGAATGGTATCTCAGATCTTCTATGAAAGGTCATCCTGGTGCTCAATCTGGTGTTGGGTGGTATTACGAAATTGGTAGAGGACTTCCTGCTCCCGATCTTGTTAGAGCTTATATGTGGTATGGTTTGTCTGCTATTGGTGGAGATCCTGATGCTGCAATTTCTCAAGAAGAAGTTATTAAAAAAATGACTCCTGAACAAATTGAAAAAGCTCATATTCTCATAAAAGATTATAAATCTTGGATATATCCTTTTAGATAATGAGGCGAAATAAAATCCGCCCCATTATATTTATTTTTAATTACAAATCTTTTTTGTATGCGCTCGATGCTCTTTTCTCTGCACTCGCTACCGCTTTAGTTAAAGCGTTAAAAATCTCTTTTCCACCTTTAACATTAGCTTTAAACCAATCATACACTGGGCTAGCTTCTTTTTTAAAACTAGCTTTTTGATCAGGTGTAGGAACATATAAATCTCCTCCACCTGCTACAAAGTCTTCATAAGCTTTGATTGATTTTCTTTTAGGAGATGCAAAAGTTGCTTGTTGAAGAGCATAAAAACCATCTGTCACAACCTTTTTAAGATCCGTAGACATAGATTCGTATTTTGCATTATTCATCCACCATAATGCTCCCATGTATGCATGACCGTCTAAAGTAACATATTTAAGACCTGCATCAGGAAACTTCATGTTCATTATGTCAGTAATTCCATTTTTAGAACCCTCAACTACACCAGTTTGAAATGATGTAAATAATTCTGGCCATGGAATAGGAGTTGGGGATGCACCTAATGCTCTTACAAGCTCCTGAGGTAAATCAGCTACAACAGTTCTGATTTTTAAACCTTTCATGTCAGATGGATTTGCAACTCTTCTTTTTGTATTAGCAAAATTTCTCCATCCTCCAGTATTTCCAATTGTCATTAATCTAATTGAGTCATTTGAATCTTTTAGAGCCATTTTTCTCATTGTTCTTACAAAATCACCCTGCATTACATCTTCAGCAATTCTGTCATCAGCCATTAGATAAGGTAAATCTAAAACTTGAACATATGGGAATACACCTGCTGCACCTCCAGAAGTAGAAATGTAAATATCTATACTTCCATCAGACACACCTTGTAAACACTCAGCACCCTTTGAACAAAGCTGCGTACCTACAAATAGTTCTACAGCTATTTTTCCATTTGAAGCTGCTTCTACGTAGTTTTTAAATACCACAGCACCATCATAATCTTCATCTTGATCATTAGAGTTCATTGTCATTCTTAAGTTATAATCTGCAGCTGAAACAGATGCAGTAAAACTCATTAAGAATAATAATGAAAAAAATGATTTAATTAATTTACTCATAATTATTTCCCTCTCATTAAATATTTATGTATGAAAACTATACTTAAATTGAATTAGAGAGTCTATCGACTAGTAAAAAAAAAAAAAATCAAATTTATTTTGCGAATCCAGTGAGCAAAGGTATCGTCATCGAAATTGATGGAAAATATGTTATTAAAAATATTACTATAGCTTCTACTGCTAAAAATGGCAATATAGCTTTTGCTATTGTTTCTACTCTTTCCCCAGACACAGAAGATGCAACAAATAACACAAGACCCATTGGTGGAGTTGCTAAACCAACTGTTAAATTAACGGACATAATAATTGCGAAATGCACAGGATGAACTCCAAGTTCAACAAAAACTGGACCGAGAATTGGTCCTAAAATAATTATAGCTGGACCTGCATCTAAAAACATTCCAACAACAAATAATAAAATATTTATAAGAAATAATAAAACATATGGATTATCAGTTAATCCCAAAACAAATGCAGCAAGATGCTCAGGTGCATGAGATAAACTTACAACTGTTTTAAAAGCCATTGCGGCACCAACTAAAAGAAGAACTACTGACGATACCATCGCTGCTTTTGTCATGACTTTAGGAACATCTTTCCATTTTAATGATTTCAAAACAAATAAACCGATAAACATTGCGTAAGCAGCTGCAACAGCTGATGCTTCTGTTGGGGTAAAAATTCCACCAAGAATACCTCCTAAAATTATCACTGGTGTCATTAAAGGAAAAAAAGCTTTAAGAGATGCTTTGCCTCTTTGGCTCCAAGTAGTTTTTTCTGTTACCGCTGGAAAATTATATCTTTTGGCCATAAATTTTATTGTGACCATCAAACTAACTCCTACTAAAATACCAGGTACAATTCCTGCTAAAAATAATGCTGCAACACTCTCACCCATTACATACGCATAAATAATCATTATCCCTGAAGGTGGAATTATGGGTCCAATTACAGAACTAGCCGCAGTAATAGCTGCTGCAAATTTTTTTGTATATCCTTGTTTTTCCATTGCAGGAATAAGCATTGATCCAATTGCCGATGTGTCAGCTACAGCTGAACCTGATAAACCAGCAAACAACATTGAGGTCAGGACATTGACATGAGCTAATCCCCCTTTTAAGTGACCCATCATCGCTTGACTAAATTCAACAAGACGATGGGTTATTCCTCCTCTGTTCATTAACTCCCCTGCTAACATAAAAAATGGAATTGCCATCAAAGGGAAGCTATCTATTCCATTATATATATTTCTATAAAGCATAGCTCCATCTCTAGCTTGATCATTTAGCCAAAGCAAAATTCCTGGTGCTGCTAACAACCCAAAAAATACAGGTAAACCAATTAACAAAAATAATAAAAATAAAGGAAGAAACCAAACTAACATTATTGTGTCTCCAACTTTTGTTTGTCGTAATCTTCAGGCACGTCTAACTTTGTAAAATTAGTAAGAATATTTCTCAAAATTAATTCTATATTCACAGAAATTAAAAAAGTAATTCCCACAGGTAATGACATATACATCCAAGCTAATTTTATTGGTTCTGCTTTCCCACCAATTAAATGAAAAGGAATCTTTATTGATGAAGAATTAAATATCCATCCAGCATTGATATGTTTAAATCCTAATTCTAAACCTATTACTAAGACGAAAAGAGATATTATTAATAAAAATAAAGTTAATAATGTGGAGATAATTTTTGGTAAAAATCTCTCTAATAAATCAATAGAAACAAATCCACCCCATCTATATGCAGATGGTGCAATCAATCCTGTCATCCATAACATCAAAAATCTAGCAACCTCATCGGGCCATGGCAGTGCATTATTTAATACATATCTAAAAAATACTTGTACCAAGATGACAATCACCATCAAAAGTATTGCTATCCATGCAAACTGTCTTCCAATTCTTAAAAAAAAAGTATTTATTTTCTCAAGGGTATTAAAAACAAATAGGAGAATATTAATTGTCAAATTCACAGCTAAATTTATTTTAAATATTTAATAAATACAACTTTAATCAAAAAACTAATTTACTTTATAGAATAATTCTCGTATTAAAATTGCTCTCTAAAAAATTTATATACAATTATGAGTAATAAAAAAAAGATATTAATTATTCAAAAAGTCCACGAAAAAGGTATGGAATTAATTAATAATCATCCTAATTTTGATGTTGAAGTAACTGATGACACTTCTGTAGAAAATTTAAAATCAAAATTAAAAGATTGTGATGGCGCATCAATAAGAATTGCAAAACTACCTGGAGAAGCATTTGAAGAAGCAAAAAATTTAAAAATTATTTCAAGACATGGTGTTGGTTATGACAATATCGATTTAAAAAAAGCTAAAGAAAAAGATATTAAAATAGCAATAACAGCTAATGCTAATGCTGTTACGGTTGCAGAACATGTAATGTTTGTTTTGTTAAATATTGCAAAAAGAAAAGACTTATTTGACAAAACAGTAAGAGAAGGAAATTTTAAAGACAGAAATAAATTACCAAAAACAATTGAAGTTTGGAAAAAAAATTTTTTAATTATGGGTTTTGGAAGAATAGGAAAAGCTTTAATCAAAAGATGTCTGGGCTTTGAAATGAATGTCTTTGTTTATGACCCATTTGTAGACAAAGATAAAATTAAAGAATTAGGTGGAAAAAAAATAGAAGATCTAGCTGAAGCGGTAAAAACTATGGATGTTATTTCACTCCATATGCCTTTAACAGACAAAACAGAAAATTTAATAAATTATGATTTACTAAAAACAATGAAGAAAACTTGCATTATTATTAATGCAGCAAGAGGTGGAATCATTCATGAAGAAGATCTAGATAAGGCGCTCAATGAAAATTTAATTTTTGGAGCTGGTATTGATGTTTTTAAAAAAGAACCACCTGACGACAATAATCCACTTCTCAAAAATGAAAAAGTTTACTTAAGTCCGCATACTGCAGCTTTTACTGATGAGTGTATGACAAGAATGGGAAAAGAAACAATACAAAACATTATTGATTTTTTTGAAGAAAAATTAGAAAAATCTAAAATTGTAAAATTATAAACAGCAGGGAATAACAAGCATACTTTAATTAACAGATTTTAATTTTTAAAGATCTGAATATTACTTTTATTTAAGGTCTCGGTTAAATATTTATAACCAATCTTTGCATATTCAAAAGGATTTGCTTTTGCTGGGTCTTGCTCTGCTTCAACAACCAGCCAACCTGAATAATTTTTTTCTTTTAACACATCAAATAAAGGTTTGTAATCAATACAGCCATCTCCAGGTACCGTAAAAGCACCCTCTAAAAATGCACCTCTAAAGCTTAAATCTTCTTTTAATGATTTATCTAAAACATTTTTTCTAATATCTTTGCAATGCATATGAATAACCCTATCACTAAAATTTTTTAATATTTCAAGAGAGTTACCTTGAGCAAAGAGCATATGACCAGTGTCTAAAGTAAGTTTTACACTATCATCAGTATTCTCTAGTAATTTTATAGTATCTTCCTCGGTTTCTATAACTGTTCCCATGTGATGATGGTAAGCAAGTGGCATGCCTTGATCTTGTAAATATTTGCCCATTTCCGAAATTTTTTTATAGTAATTTTTAGACTCTTCCTCATCCATTTTTGGTCTAGTCGAAAGTTTTTTGTCTGGGTCTCCTTGAATTGATCCAGCAACTTCCGCAAAAACAATGCAAGGTGCATTACAATCTTTAAATAATTTCAATTGATCTTGTATAACTTTTTTTTCCTCTTCTACTGTATTTTTTCTTAAATTTGCACCATACCAACCAGAACAAAGGTTTAAGTTAAACTCATTTAATTTAGGAATTAATTCCTCTGACTTGTTTGGAAATTTTCCACCCGACTCTATACCCATAAATCCTGCCTGACTCGCTTCTAACAAACATTGTTCCAAAGGTGTATCACCCCCAAGTTCTGGCATGTCATCATTACTCCATGCTATTGGTGCTATTCCTAATTTTACTGACATAAATATTTTTTTTGCTAAGATATATTCAATGTTTAAATCAAATAAAACTAAAAAATTAAGTTTAGGAATAGTTGGGGGTGGTCCTGGATCATGGATTGGTCATGTTCATAGAATTTCATCTAGATTTGATGATCAATATAAAATAGTAGCAGGAGTTTTTTCAAGAAATGTAAAAATTTCTACTAAGTTTGGAAAAAGTATAGGGATTTCATCTGATAGATGTTACTCAAATTTTAAAGATATGGCTGAGAAAGAAGCTAAGAGAAAAGACGGAATTAATGTAGTGGCTATAATGACACCACCATCAAGTCATCAAATTATTGCTGAAAAATTTATTTCAAAAAATATAAATATAATTTCTGATAAACCTTTTGCAGGAAATTTAGATCAAGCAAAAAAACTTTTC
Organism: uncultured Pelagibacteraceae bacterium; assembly: GCA_902521675.1. Lineage (GTDB taxonomy): Bacteria > Pseudomonadota > Alphaproteobacteria > Pelagibacterales > Pelagibacteraceae > Pelagibacter. Next base: position 6,440 of record CABYSP010000018.1, on the reverse strand, counting down.
AAATCAATTAAAAAAAATAAAAAAATAAAATATGCGCTAACTCATAATTATTCCGCTTATCCAATGGTGAGAGAAGCAAAAAAATTAGTTGAAAAGGGTAAAATTGGCAAAGTTGAATATATTAATGTTGAATATGTTCAAGATTGGTCTGGTGGAACACAAATTAATTCAAAAAATGCAAAAAGAAAACTTAAATGGAAAATTGATAATAAAATAGTTGGAGCATCCGCTGTTTTAAATGAAATTGGAACTCATGCGTACCATCTAGCCTCTTATATTTCGGGTTTGAAAGGACAAACAGTTTTTGCAGATATAAAGCAAATATCAAAAAAAATTAAAATGGATGATAATGCGCAGGTTATGATCAATTTTAATAATGGAGCAAAAGGAATGTTTTGGACAAGTGTAATGGCTAAAGGTGGTGTTTATGGTTTAAGAATTAGAGTATTTGGTTCTAAAGGTAGTTTAGAATGGGTTCAAAATGATCCAAATTATCTTAAATTAAATCCAGAAAAAGGTGCTGTAAAATTATTAGAAAGAGGATTTCATAATTCAGAATTTTCAAAGCAATTCTCTAGAATAAAATTTGGTCATCCAGAGGGATACCTTGATGCGTTTGCTAATATTTATAAAGAGTTTGCCGATTCTTTGAAGAACAAAACAAAAAAAAGATACTTTTATCCAAATGAAAATGAGGGTTTAGAAACAGCAAAATTTATTAGTGCGTGCAAAATTTCCTCAAGAAGAAAAAGATGGGTAAAAATATAATTAATATTGCACTATTTGGACTTGGAAGAATTGGTCAAATGCACGCCAATAACCTTATAAATCATAAAGATTTTAATTTGAAATATATTTTTGATAAAGATCAAAAATTAACTAAAAGACTATCCAAAAAGTATAACTCTATTGGTATTCAAAATCCAAAAATTGCATTTAAAGATAAAAATATCAAATGTATATTTATTGCATCAAGCACAAATACACACTTAAAATTTATTGAAGAAGCGATTGTTAATAAGAAAGTTGTATTTTGTGAAAAACCTTTAGACCTTGATTTAAATAAAATTAACAAGTGTAAAAAAAGAATTTCTAAATATAAACCAAAAATTCAAATTGGATTTAATAGAAGGTACGACCCAGCGCATAATTCTTTAAATCATAATTTACTCAAAGGTAAAATCGGTAAATTAGAAAAAATAATTATTACTAGCAGAGACCCAGAGCCTCCACCAATAAACTATTTAAAGACATCAGGAGGTATATTTAAGGATATGATGATTCATGATTTTGATTTAGCAAGATTTTATGCTGGAAATGATGAATTTGAATCCGTTTTTGCTACTGGGCAACGTTTCTCAGATAGAAAACTAAAAAAAATAAATGATTTAGATTTAGCTACTGTAATAATGAAAACTAAAAAAGGAGTACAGTGTATTATTACTAATTCTAGACATTGTAGTTTTGGTTATGATCAAAGAATAGAGCTTTTTGGGTCTAAAGGAATGATCATTTCGGATAATCAAAGAGACTTGGAAACAGTTTTGTATTCAAAAAATTCAACTGACAACAAAACTCAATTAAAAAACTTTTTTATTGAAAGATATTCTGAAGCCTACAAAATTCAACTGGATGACTTAGTAAAAATTTGTAAAAAACACTCCAGACCTTTAGCTAATTTTGAAGATGGTAGAAAATCTCTTATACTAGCAGAAAGTGCAAAAAGGTCTTTGAAATCAAAAAAATTTGAAAAAGTTATATTTTAATTAAATTAATTTCTTTTAAACAAAGTTGAAAATATTTTACTTTTAACAGGATCACTATTTTTATAGAAGCTAGGTTTTATAGTACTTTAATGCACTAAAGTGTCTAGTAATAGTTGAAATTAATATATTTAAAATCAACATAACTAATATTTAATTTTTTCATTAATTGTTTTTCTTCTATAATGTTACTTTATAAAAAGGAGGTAACTATGGCTAAATTTATAGTAATGGGCAATTATACAGCTCAAGCTTTTAAAGGATTTATAGGTAATCCAGACCAAGACAGAGCTGCAGCAGCTACTGCTTTATCAGAGGCAGTAGGAGGAAAGATGGAATCTTTTATGATCACAAGAGGAGCTTATGATTTTGTAGGAGTTGTGAGTGGTAGTATTGGATTTGAAGGAGCAGCAGCAGTTAAGCTAGCAGTTGAAGCTTCGGGAGCTATAACAAATTTTACCATATTAGAAGAAATGGATATGGGTAAAGCTGCTGGCATGGCATCAAAAGCTATGGCTAATTATAAACCAGCAGGTTAAAGCAAGACTTTAAGTTAATTCTATCATGATTAATTTTATTAATTATGATAGCTTTAACTTAAATGAAAATGTTAAGAGATAGTTTTGGTAGAACTTTTCCATATATAAGACTTTCGATTACCGATGTATGTAATTTTAAGTGCGGGTATTGTCTACCTAATGGTTATCAAGTTGATAAGAGCGATAACAGAAAATTTCTTCACTTAGAGGAAATTAGACGTCTAGCAAAAGTTTTTTCAAAATTGGGTGTATGCAAAATTAGACTTACTGGAGGTGAACCAACGGTAAGAAAAGATTTTTTTGATATAATCAAGATCTTAAAAAATGAAGCTGGAATAAAAAAAGTTGTAATTACCACAAACGGTTATCATTTAGATGAAAAAGCAAAGATGTTAGTAGATAGTGGCTTAAACGGCATTAATATTAGCATTGATAGTCTAGATAGAAATACATTCAAAAGTGTTACAGGTCATGACCGATTACCAGAGATTTTAAAAGGAATTAATATATTACAAGATTTAAATTTTAAAAATATTAAGATTAATGCAGTTCTTTTAAATGGAATTAATGCATCAGATAAAGATTTTGAGACTTGGGGAGAATTTATAAAAAATAACAAAGTGGATTTTCGATATATTGAGTTAATGCAAACAGGTGATAACTTAGATTATTTTAAAAAATACCATGTATCTTCAAAAATCTTCAAAGAATACTTAAATAAAAATAATTGGATTTATCAAACTCTAGGTAAAGATGCTGGGCCATCACTAAATTATATCAATCCAAAATATAAAGGAAAATTTGGAATTATTGCACCCTACTCTAAAGATTTTTGTAGAAGTTGTAATAGATTAAGAATTACATCAAAAGGAGATCTTAGATTGTGCCTATTTGGAAATACCGGAATAAGTATAAGATATTTATTACAAAAAGATGATCAAATTGAAGAATTACAAGATCTTATAATGGGTCAAATGAAATTTAAAAAAGAATCTCACCATTTAGAACTTGGTGAAACTGGTTTAACTAAAAATCTATCTACCACAGGTGGCTAATGTCAAAATTAAAAATTATAAACCAAGAAGAGCTTAAAGATTGGGCTAAAGAAATATTTCAAAAAAATACTTTCAATATGGCTGATGTTTCTTCGAAAAAAGAAACTTTTAGAAGAGCACTTGCATCAGGTAAAATTTATGTTGGAAAAGAGGTTTTTGATCTAATTAAAAACAAGAAGATGCCTAAAGGAGATCCCATTACTTTAGCTGAGGTATCAGCTGTGTTGGGTGTAAAAAAAACAAGTGAACTTATTCCTTTATGCCACCCACTTCCAATTGACCATACGGCTACTAAAATAATTATGAATGAATTAGACAGTTCATTAGAAGTTTTTTGTGTAGTTTCTGCAGTAGCAAAAACAGGTGTCGAAATGGAAGCTATAATGGGTGTTAACTCTGCCTTAATCACAATTTATGATTTAAGCAAAATAGTAAATCCACATCTTAAAATTGATAACGTAAAATTATTAATTAAAGAAGGTGGGAAAAGTGGATTATGGAAAAACCCTGATGGCCTCCCAGATTTTTTAAAAAATATTTTTCAATGAAAATATCAGTTGAACTATTTGGCGCAGCTAGAGAATTTAGTACTAAATCTCATTTAGACTTTGAATTAATTGAAAATTCCTCAATAAAAGATCTTAGAGACCAAATGATAGAGTTTATTGATATGAAATTTAAAGGAAATGAAACATTTAAAAAAATTATTAAATCATCAGCTTTTTGTTCGTCTGATGATAAAATTGTCTCAGACAATTATAAAATAGTTAAAAAACAAAACTTTAGCATTATACCTCCTATAGGAGGCGGTTAATGCTACATACTAAAATTATAGATGTTTCAAAAAAAGAAAAGATAGAAATTTCAAAAGCAGAAAATTTTTTAAATAAATCAAAATTTGGAGCAGTACTATATTTTGTTGGGACTGTGAGGGATATAAATGAAAATAAAACAGTTACTGGTATTACCTATGATGCCAAAGATAGTATGGTTATAAAAAGTTTTGAAGAAATTTATGAGGAAGCAGATAAAAAGCTAAACATTAAAGAAAAAGCAGTATTTATTGAGCATGTTAAAGGATATGTGGGTTTAAAAGAGAAAAGCATAATTATTGGTGTGGCTTGCAAACATAGAGACCAAGCATTTGTGTTATCTAGATTCATAATTGAAGAAATTAAAAAAAGATCACCGATTTGGAAAAAAGAATATTACAAAAACGAGGAAAGCGAATGGTTAAAGGGGGTATCTCTTAATAATTAAAATGATAAAATTTAAAAACTCAGAAATTACACCTGAAAAGATTTACAAAAATAGAAGATCTTTTATTAAATCTGTAGGTCTTGGAGCAAGCTCGATAGCAATGTCCACTATACCCTTTGCAAATAAATCTTTAGCAAGTGAGAGAGATAAATTAACGAGTTATAAAGATATTACGACTTATAATAATTATTATGAGTTTGGAACATCAAAGAGTGATCCTTATAGAAATTCTCAAATATTTAAAACAACTCCTTGGGATATAGCTATTGAGGGTGAAGTTGAAAAACCAATAAAATTATCTATGGAAGAAATCTCAGAAATGTTTATTTCTGAGGAAAGAATATATCGATTAAGATGTGTTGAGGGTTGGTCTATGGTTATTCCATGGATGGGTTTTTCTTTAAGTAAATTACTATCAAAAGTAAATCCAACTAATAAAGCAAAATTTGTTGAATTTGAAAGTGTATATGACCCTGCACAAATGAAAGGTCAAAGATACCCCGTTTTAAACTGGCCTTACAATGAAGGTTTAAGAATTGACGAAGCCATGCATCCTTTGACAACAGTTGTGACAGGTTTATATGGTAAAAAACTGCCTAATCAAAACGGAGCACCACTAAGAATTTTTATTCCATGGAAATATGGTTTTAAAAGTGCAAAAGCTATTGTTAAAATTAAATTTGTCGAAAACATGCCTACCTCATCATGGATGTGGGCTTCACCTAGAGAATATGGATTTTACTCAAATGTTAATCCTAATGTTGATCACCCAAGATGGTCACAAGCAACTGAAAGAATAATAGGCGAAGGTGTTTGGGCTCCAAGAGTTAAAACTTTAATGTTTAATGGCTATGGTGATGAAGTAGCAAGTTTATACACTGGTATGGATTTGAAAAAGTACTTTTAATGATAAAGTATTTTAAGCCGAGTATTTTCATATTAAGTACAATTCCATTTTTAATTATAATTTATAAAATTTTTTTTAATGAATTAGGACCAGAACCAGTAAAAGAAATAACTCATTTTACAGGAGAATGGACTTTAATTTTTATTTGTTTAACCTTAGCAATGAGTCCTTTAAAAAAATTAACTAATTTAAATTTTTGGGTAAAAGGAAGAAGAATGTTGGGATTATTTGTTTTTTTTTATGCATCATTACATCTATTAACTTACGTAGGCATAGACTACAGATTTAGCTGGCAACCAATCTTTGATGATGTTGTTAAAAAAAAATATATTTTTGTTGGATTTGCAGCTTGGTTGTTACTAATACCACTTACATTAACTTCATCTCAAAAAATGATGCTGTTACTTAAGCAAAATTGGAAAAAATTACATAGTTTAATCTATGTTATTGCAATTTTAGGTTCTTTACATTTTATTTGGTTATCCAAAACTATATATTTTAAACCTTTAATTTACTTTGTGATAATAACAATTTTACTATTTTTAAGAGTAAACTTTAAAAGGATATTTAATAAATGAGTAATTTTACCGAAAAAAAAATATTTGAAGAAGCTGATAATTGGTTAAAAAAAAATAAAAGAGTTTCATTAGCAACTGTTGTTAAAACATGGGGTTCATCACCATTAGGAGTAGGTAGTCGAATGATAGTAAGTGAAGATGGAAATTTTTTAGGATCCGTATCTGGGGGATGTGTAGAAGCTAAAGTTGTTGAGGAATGTATATCTCTAATTAAAAATAAAAAAGTTTGTAAGAAAATAGATTTTAAAGTTTCAAATGAAAATGCATGGGAAGTGGGATTAGCTTGCGGGGGCGATATTTCAATTTATATTGAAGAAATTAAATAATGAAAATTGAAA
>CABYSP010000017.1 GCA_902521675.1 uncultured Pelagibacteraceae bacterium | reverse complement strand
GGCACCATGGACAACTTGGAAAGAAAAATTGAAAAAGGTTCTTTGTATAAATTAGATAAAAATCTTAAATTAATAAAAGTTGATAAAAACTATAGAATTACTAATGGACCAGCATTTATTGATCAGTACAATTTTTATCATACAGATAGTCCAAAAAAAACTATCTATAAAATTAAAATAAATAAAAATAATAAAATAGTTAGCAAAAAAATATTTACAAAATTATCACCCGAAGAGGGTTCACCAGATGGAATGACTTTAGATAAAAATAAAAATTTATGGGTGGCTCATTTCCATGGTGCTTGTATTTCTGTTTTTAATAAAAAAGCAAAATTAATTCATAGAATTCAGTTTCCTGCAAAAAATATAACTAATTGTGCATTTGGAGGTAAAATAAAAATATAATCTTTGATATGAGCAATAAAACCAATTTCTTTATTTACTTTGAAGATTTTCTTTTTTTTATTTTTAATATTAATAGAGCAAATTCTCTTTTTTTTAATATCTACAAAATAAATTGAATTATGATCATTAACCCATAACGTTCCTTCACCTAAAGTACATCTTAATTTCCAAAGAGGTTTTGGTGCAGAGGTTGTTATTTTATTCATTTACTTCAAACTCCTTTATAAAGTCTTGATCAGGGTTGATGCCAATACCTATATTATCAGTTACAGATGCAAAACCGTTATTGTTTTTAACTTGATCTAGAATTGAAAATTCTTCTTTAGGTAAATCTGTGATAAAAATATTTTTTTCTGTGGTGTCGAACTCAAGCATAGATTTAGATGGAAATAAACCACCAGGCATATCAGGTTGAGCTGTCAACAAATGAAGGTTAACAGCAATACTTATTGCAGAGCCCCATACATGATTGATTACTGGTATAAAATTTGCTTGTGCTAATGCTGCAACCTTTAAATACTCCGTAATACCACCAAGACCACAAACCTCTGGTTGAGCTATATCTATACATTTGTTTGATATCAATTTATTCCAGCCAAATTTGGTAAATTCAGCTTCCCCTCCTGCAACACTAGTAGAGATTTTTTGTTTTAATTCCCTGTAACCATCATAATCTTCAGGGGCAACAGGTTCTTCAAACCAATAAATGTCAAGTTCATCTAAACCTTTTCCTACATAAAGAGCGTCTTTTAAATTATAAGCATGATTTGCATCAACCATTAATTTAAAATCTTTTCCAACAGAGTCTCTTACTGCTTGAACTAACTTTAAATCCTCCTTTGGACCTAATCCAATTTTCATTTTCATAGCTTTAAAATTTTTTGATTTTATTTGTTTAGATTCTTCTTTGAACAAGGTGATCAATTCATCAACCGTTTTTTTTTGTAACATCATTCCATATCCATATACAGGAACATTATCATTACATTTTCCACCAATAAGTTGGTAAAGAGGAGAGTTTGTTTTTTTTCCTAAGATGTCCCATAGAGCTATATCTACTCCTGATAAAGCTTGTATTGGCATCCCTTTTTGACCGCTATCTCTTAAAAGATTGTAAACTTTTTGCCAGATATACTCTTTGTTTAAAGGGTCTTCGCCAATCACCAAAGGTTGTATAACTTTTTCAACAATATACTTGTTTGCTAAGGCTATATTTCCAGGGCCAAAACACTCACCCCAACCCGTTATTCCTTCATCTGTTTGGACTTCAACTAGATGGGCTGTACGATGTTTGTAATATTGTTGTGAGTACCCAAGTTCTTTTTCTAACTCATATTTAAGTACATGACTTTTAATAGAAGTTATTTTCACAACAAGATTATAAAGCAACTACCTTTGAGTTTTGCTCTCCTAAGTTTTCAACTGATAATTTCATCGTATCCCCAGCTTTTAAGAACTGTTGCGGCTTCATTCCCATGCCTACTCCTGGAGGTGTCCCAGTTGTAATAATATCTCCTGGTAAAAGAGTCATATACTTACTCAAATAAGATACAATCACATCAACATTAAATATCATTGTACTTGTATTACCTGTTTGCATTCTTTTTCCATTTACATCTAGACTCATTTTTAAATTATTAACGTCTGATATTTCATCTTTTGTAACTAAATGTGGACCAACAGGGCCGTAAGTGTCATGAGATTTTCCTTTAACCCATTGTCCCATTTTTTCAAGTTGCCACTCACGTTCACTTACATCATTTACTAAACAATAACCTAAAATATGATCTTGTGACTGATTTTCTGAAATATGTTTGGCTTCTTTACCAATTATAATACCAAGCTCTACCTCCCAGTCTAATTTTTTTGATCCTGAAACTATTTCAACATCATCGTTGGGTCCAACTATACAGCTAGTTGCCTTCATAAAAACTATTGGTTCTTTTGGAATATCAGCACCAACTTCGGCAGCATGATCTGAATAATTAAGGCCTATAGCTATAAACTTACGTGGGCTAGTTATACAAGAACCTAGTCTCTCATTTGAAGATAATTCAGGTAAATTCGATAAATCAGCATTTTGTAATTTTGCAAAAGTCTCGAAGTTTAAAAAATCAGGATTTAAATCTTTAATATGTGAACTTATATCCCTAATTTTACCATCCTTATCTATAATAGCTGGCTTTTCACTTCCTTTTTGTCCTACTCTTAATAATTTCATATTTATCCTTTTGTTATTTATTTATATTGAAATTCCACCATCAACATGAATTGTACTTCCGGTTGTAAATGTTGCATCATTGCTAGCTAAATAAACAGCCACAGCTGCTATTTCTTCAGCAGTCCCTAATCTTCCCATGGGTTGTCTTGCTATAAAGTCTTTTTTTGCTTGAACAGGATCTGGGCTTTGATTTACCCTATCTTGCCAAGAAGGTGAATAAACTGTACCTGGCGCAATTGAATTACATCTAATATTTTTTTTAACGAAATCTGCTGCAATCGCCTTTGTTAAACCAATCACGGCACCCTTTGTTGTTCCGTAAACAAATCTATTCGGAAAACCTTTAAAGCTCGATGCACATGAAGATATGTTAATAATACTTCCGCCATTTTGTTTAATCATTAAAGGCAAAATAGCTTTGCACATAAAGTACATCGACTTAACATTTACATTAGAAGAAAAATCCCAATCTTTTTCATCACATTCCAATATTGTTCCATGATGAACAAATCCAACAGCATTAAATAAAACATCAACTTTATCTAAAGTTTTAGTAAATTCTAAAATTGCATTGTTGTCTGTTGAGTCTAACTTTTGCACTTTTATCCCAGGATATTCTTTATTTAAATCAGCTAAGGTTTTATCATTTAAATCAGTTGCAGTAACCTGGGCATCTTCTTTATGAAAAGCAATTGCTGTCGCTTTTCCAATTCCTTGTCCTGCTGCTGTTACGAGAATTTTTTTTCCTTCTAATCTTCCGCTCATTTTTTATTTATCCTTTCGATTTCATTATAAAGTGAACTATGATCAGTATTTCCATGACCATTATCGACTAGAGTTTTATACATTTCTTTCACTAAATTTGAAATAGGTAAATGAGTATTATATGAATTTGCACACTCTAATATGTTATTCATATCTTTTAAATGAGTTGAAGTTTTACCTTTTGGACTAAAATCTTTATCTATCATTCTTTTTCCATGAGTTTGCAAAATTTTACTATCTGCCCAACCTCCAGACAGAGCTTTGATTAGTTTAACTGGATCAGCTCCAGCTTTTTCACACAAGGTTATTGCCTCTGCAACCGCTCCTATTGTAACTCCTACCACAATTTGATTTGCTAATTTAGAGACTTGTCCACTTCCCACAGGTCCTACTAATGTTGGGTTACCCATTGCTTTTAAAATATTTAGAGAATTATCAAATACACTTTGTTCACCTCCAACCATAATCGCTAGAGATGCTTCCTCTGCTCCAATAGTCCCTCCAGAAACTGGTGCATCTAAATAATTTATATTTTTTAACTTTAAAGTATTTCCATATTTTGTTGCAGTGATTGGTTTAACTGAACTCATATCAATAACTGTTGATCCAGATTTTAAATTATCTAAAAAGTCTGAATTATTCATTATCGCATCAACAGCACTATCGTCTGTTAACATAGTAATTACACAGTCTTTATCTTTAACAACTTCACTTAGAGTTTTTGATATTTGTGCACCAAATTCTTTTAAAGGTTCAGCTTTATTTATTGTTCGGTTGAATGCACTTAATTTCAATCCTGATTTTAATATATTTTTTGCCATTGGAAGGCCCATAAGACCTGTTCCAACAAAACCAATATTTATCATGGCTTAGGCTTAAACTCGTGGAAATTTTGTGTCATTGCTTCTGGAAAGAACATAACACAAGCTAATACTATTAACTGAATTACTATAAATGGAGCAAAACCTCTGAAAATATCTGTTAATGAGATATGTGGAGGTGCAACTGATTTCAGATAGAAAGCTGCAGGACCAAATGGTGGACTTAAAAATGAAACTTGCATATTTACACAGAACAAAATTCCAAACCAAATAGGATCCATACCTAGTGCTATAACAATTGGTAAAAATACCGGCATTGCTAATAAAACAATTCCAACCCAATCCATAAATGCTCCCATAATTAGAAACATTATTTGCATCATGAAAATTAAATACATTGGTTTTAAATCATAAGCTAAAATAGTCTCTGCAACATAAGTCGGTCCACCAGCAAGTGAATAAGCACCTGCAAGCACTGTAGCACCAAAAGTAATTGTTAAAATTGTCCCCGAAGCTTTAAATGTTCTAACCAATGCATCTTTAAATAAAAACCATGTTAGCTCTTTTCTTGCAAAAATTATAATTAAAGTTGCTACAACACCCATTCCAGCTGCTTCTGTAATACCAGTCATACCAGAGTAAATTGAGCCTAAAACAATTATTACAATACCAATTGGTGGCAAAAGACCTGGAAGGTAAGACATTTTTTCTTTTAAAGTTAAAGCTGGCTCATCACTTAGTGGTGCAAGATGAGGTTGCAATCTTGTTCTGATAAGAATGTAAGTAATAATTAATCCTGAAATCATTAAACCTGGAACAATTGCCTCTTGGAATAACATCGTAATTGAAGTTTCGGTAGTTAATCCATAAATAATTAAAACGATAGATGGAGGTATCATTGTACCTAAGGAACCTGATGCACAAATAATACCTATCGACATATCCTGATCGTATTTCAACCTCAACATCTGGGGTAGTGCAATCAATCCTAATAAAACTATTTCTCCTCCAATAATTCCACTCATAGCAGCCATGATCGTTGCCATGATTGCGGTTACGACTCCTACTCCACCTCTAGTTTTTCTTAACCAAGCATTTAAAGCATCATACAAATCTCTCGCAATATTCGAGCGTTCAAGTAACGAGGCCATAAATATAAACAAAGGTACTGATAAAAAAGAGTAAGTAACAACAAGAGAATAGTATCTTGAGAGTAAAATTCCCAGTGCATGTTCGCCTATATATAAAAATACAAGAACTGCACCCATAAAACCAGATGCAAATCCCATTGGAACACCAATGGATATAAGAGCTAAAAGTCCAACAATAAGTATGATCGAGAGTGTACCTATCTCAAATTCCATCTTATTTTAAATCTTTGGCTGGTTGGTATTGTTTTTCTTTAGGATTTTTCCAATCAATAATTAAATTATTTATAGACTGAAGCGCAATAAGAAATAAACATATCAGTGTAAGAGGTTTCATAGTAGCTGGAATTGGTGGATCCCAATATGTTGCAAATCTTTCCCAATTTATGAACGATCTATGTGCATCCTCAAAACCGCCATAAATTACAGCAGCAGCAAAAACTACAATAATAGTAGTGCTAATTAAGTCAAAAATTCTCTGAACTGGTCTGCTGACATAATCATATAACAAAACTATTCTTATGTGGCTTCTTAATCTTGTAGCGTATATTCCACCTACTAAATAACAAACACCAGCCAACCACAAACATAACTCGTTAGCCCATAAGGTTGGTTTAAATAAAACATATCTCATAAAAATTTCATACATCATCACAATTACAATAATAGGTATTAAGTATTTAATTGTGTGACTTAAAAATAAGGAAATTCGGTCAATCCAGTTTATTGGAAAATCATCTTTACTTGCAACTTTTTCACTTTGCTCTTGTAGCTGTTTATCTTGTAAATCTTTGTCCCGCATAAGTAAAAAATCTTTTTTTTGTTAGAAGGGCCTTTTCAGGCCCTTCAAATTTTTTTTACTCTTAATTACATAATACCGTTAGCTTTCATATAAGCTTTGTGTATTTCAATTAGAGCAGCTGCTTCTGGAGATTTAGTCTTCCATTCTTCCCAAGCAGCAAGAGCAGCTTGTCTGAATTTAAGTCTATCTTCTCTAGACCAGTCGTGAAGAGTAACGCCCATATCATTCAAAGCTTTAACAGCTTCAGCGTTTTTTCTTTCAACTAAGCTAGTAATAGTTCTTCCAGCAATTTCTATACCTGCTTTCATTGCACCTTTTTCATGAGGTTTTAACTTGTTCCATACTTTAGTGTTACAAGCTAAGTGGTCAGCTGGCATAGAGTGGAAACCTGGATATGTAGCATATTTATTTTGCTCATAATGTCCACCTGCATAGTTAGTTGCTAATGATGAATAGTCTGCACCATCGATTAGACCAGTTTGTAAAGCAGTCGGAACTTCACCAAAGTCCATAACGATAGGTTTAGCGCCTAATGCTGTGAAGATCATACTTTCCATTCCTGGAGGTGATCTAAATTTAAAGTCTTTCAATGAAGCAACATCTGGAATAGGTCTACTAGAAATTAAAGACTCATGTCCTGGTATCCACCAACCAATTAAAGTCATTCCATACTTATTGTAAAGCGCATCAACAGCTTCTTGAGCTCCTGGGAAATTCAAGAATTCATATTGTTGATAAGGGTTATCATATCCACCCATCACATCTCCTGCGAATTGGAATGCTGCATTTTTACCAGTTTGGTAACCTGCACCAGTCATATCACAATCAATAATACCAGTTTGTGCAGAGTTGAATACCTCAGCTGATTTACCAGTTACTGACGATGAGTAGAACATTTGTATTTTTAAGCTTCCGCCAGAAAACTCCTCTACGTTTTTAGCGAACTGAGCTGCAACTTCACCATTAGGTGAACTAGCAGTAAAGTGTGTTTCAATTTTTAAAGTCTTTGCATTTGCAGAGCCAATTAATGCAACTGAAACAATAGCTACTGCAGCTATAGTTTTAGATATAAGTTTAAACATTATCTTCCTCTCGTTTGTGTTTTTCTGAAATTTAATCACAAATGTTTTTTGAGATCAACGAATTCGTTTAATGTTTATATATAGAAATTATATATATTCTCTAAATACACAACCTTTAGTTGTTTTAAACTACTTCAGAGATAAGAGGTTTTTTATTAAAATAACAATAAATATTATCCACTGCCATCATGCTCATTGCTAATCTAGTCTCATGAGTCGCACTACCAATATGTGGTAAAACAAAACAGTTATCTAATTTTAAATATCTTTTATCTAAATTGGGTTCATTATTAAATACATCTAAACCAGCAGCATAGATTTTTTTATTCTCGAGGGCATCAATTAAATCATCATCATTAATAGTTGATCCTCTTGATGTATTTATAACAACAGCATGTTTAGGTAATAAATTTATAGTTGAAGAATTTAATATATATTTGGTCTCAAAAGTTGCTGGCGTATGAATGCTTAAAAAGTCACATTTAGGTAGCATAGACTTGATATCAGAAAAATACTGTGCCCCATCCTCTTGATCATCAGAGAGTTTATTTCTGTTATGATAAAATATCTTCATTCCAAATGCTTTAGCACTTTTTGCAGTCATTCTTCCAATACGACCCATACCAATAATTCCTAAAGTTTTACCTGTAACAGAGTTTCCAATCATAAATTTAGTAAGATCAGGTTTTTGATTTTTCCAGTTATCTGTTTTAACTAGATTATACGCTTCACCAATTCTTCTTGAGGCTGCTAGAATTAATAGAATAGTAGTTTCTGCCACCGCTTCATTTAAAACATTAGGTGTATTTGTAACTTTAATTTTTTTTTCTTCTGCAGATTTTATTGAAATATTATCATAACCAACACCCACTTGAGCTATAATTTTTAATTTACCACTTAAATTATTAAAAAAATTTTCACTAATTTTATCAAAACCGGTCGAAATCATACCATCATAATCATTAACAATTTTTATTAAGTCACTTTCAGGAATAGGTTCGTCTTTTGGATTTAAAGTTACTTCAAATTCTTTTTGAAGTTTTTCCTCTGCTAAATCTGATATTTTTCTGGAAACTAATATTTTTGGCCTCATTAGTGAGAATCTCTTGGTAAACCTTTGGTATGTGATACGTCTAAGTATTTACCTCGAGAATTAATGCATGCGCCATCATCCAATTGACCAACTGTATTTCTAAATATTTCCTGCCAAGGAGTTTGATTTTTTGGCTTAAATACTTTTTTGTTTTTTCTTCGTTTTTTAAATTCAGCTTGAGAAATCAATAAATCAACTCTTCTATTATTTAAGTCTATTTTTATTTTATCGTAAGTTTTAACGATGCCTAGATCTCCACCGATTGCTGACTCTGGTGAAACATGAAGTATTGACGGGCTCTCAGATGTTCCGCTCTGTCTTCCGTCTCCCAATGTTGGTAAATGTCTTATTCCTTTTTTTAACAGCCTATCAGGTGGTTGCATATTGACCACTTCTGCTGATCCAGGATATCCAACCGGTCCGCAACCTCTGATAATTAATATTGAGTTTTCATCTACTTTTAATTTTTTATCATTAAGTCTTTTATGATAATCCTCAGGTCCCTCGAAGACTATAGCTTTACATTCAAAAACATTAGGGTGTTTAGGATTCACTAAATATTGATCTCTAAATTCTTTACTAATTACTGATGTTTTCATAATTGCAGATGAGAAAAAATTACTTCTCATTACTAAAAAACCTGCCTTTTCAGTTAATGCATTTTTAAATGATTTGATCACTTTACTATCTACATCAATTTTCTTTCTTAGATTTTCACCAACTGTCTTTCCTGTAACTGTCTTAATATTTGTGTGAATTTTTTTATTTTTAATCAATTCTTTCATTACCGCTGGTATTGCTCCAGCTCTGTGAAAACTTTCCATTAAGTATTCTCCTGCAGGTTGGCAAT
The DNA here is from genome assembly GCA_902521675.1 of uncultured Pelagibacteraceae bacterium. Lineage (GTDB taxonomy): Bacteria > Pseudomonadota > Alphaproteobacteria > Pelagibacterales > Pelagibacteraceae > Pelagibacter. The sequence continues at coordinate 8,619 of CABYSP010000017.1, read as the reverse complement.
TTACCAACAAGGGAATTTTGTGCCCAAGTTTTTGCCAATCAGAAAGATCAAATTTAATTCCCATGTGTTTTGCGATCGCGCTTAAATGGGCTGTGCAATTACTAGATCCGCCTATAGCACTTGCTACTACTACTGCGTTTTCAAAAGCTTTACGTGTCATAATTTTTGATGGGGTTAAATCCTCATGAACCATTCCAACAATTCTTTTTCCTGTTTCGTAAGAAATTTGTTCTCTTTCTCTGTAAGGAGCAGGAATAACTGCACCTCCTGGTAAAGACATTCCTAATGCTTCTGCTACTGAGTTCATTGATGATGCTGTACCCATTGTATTACAATGTCCTGCACTTGGTGAGGATGATGAAACCATATCCATAAATTCCTCATATTTAATCTCTCCTTTAGCTAACATTTTTCTAGCTTCCCAAACTACCATTCCTGATCCAGCTAATTTTCCCTTATAAACTCCATCCAACATTGGACCACCAGATAAAACTATTGCTGGAATATTTACCGTGGCTGCTGCCATCAAAGCTGCAGGAGTAGTTTTATCACATCCTGTTGTTAAGATAACTCCATCAAGTGGGTATCCATATAAAACTTCTACTAATGACAAATATGAAAGATTTCTATCCAACATTGCTGTAGGCCTTTTTCCTGTTTCTTGAATTGGATGAGTTGGAAACTCCATGGGTATACCGCCCGCTCTTCTTACTCCATCTTTTATTCTCTTACTCAGTGACATAAAATGCCTATTACATGGTGAAAGGTCACTACCAGATTGAGCTATTCCTATTATTGGGTTTCCAGATTGTAATTCTTTTCTCGTAAGACCATAATTTAAATATCTTTCTAGATACAAAGCCGTCATATCTGGGTTTTTTGGGTTATTAAACCACTGCTGACTTCTGAAACTTTTTTTTCTTTTTTTAGGCATAATTGTTTAATGGTCTCTTTAGATTTATAGTTATATAATAATTTTATGAATAATCTAATAGTTTTAAATAAGAATGACAATGTGGGTGTTAGTCAATTTATTATTCCTGAAAAAACAAAAATTGAAGGTCATGAGATTAGTACTATCGATCCAATCCCTTTTGGACATAAAGTTTGTTTAAAAACAATTAAAAAAGGTGATCCAATAATTAAATATGATCAAATTATTGGTTTTGCTTTAGATGAAATTAAACCTGGACAACATGTCCACTCACATAATCTAGAATTTAGAGAATTTAAAAGAGAATTTAAAGTAACAGACAAAAAACACATTGTAGATGAAAAAGCAGATACTTTCTTTAATGGAATTTTAAGAGATAATCGACAGGTCGCTACTAGAAATTATATTGGAATAGTAAGCACAGTAAACTGTTCAGCAACTGTCACTAAAATGATTGTAGAAAGAATTAAATATTCTGACATTTTAAAAGATTACCCAAATATTGATGGCATAGTGCCAATTACTCACTCAACTGGATGTGGAATGAATACAGAAAGTGAGGGAATGCAAATTTTCCAAAGAACTATAGATGGCTTCAAAAATCATCCAAACTTTTCTCATGTTTTTGTAATAGGTTTAGGATGTGAATGTGCACAAGTCAGTTTATTTGATGAATCTTTAAAAAAACATAATCGAATTCATTTTTTAACAATCCAGGATGAAGGTGGAACTAAAAAAATAGTTGATAAAGTTTTATCTCAAATTAAAAATTTGCTTTCAGAAGCAAACAATGTGCAGAGAACCTCACAACCAGTAAGTCATCTAACATTAGCTCTTCAGTGTGGTGGCTCGGATGGATATTCTGGGATAACTGCAAATCCTGCATTAGGTGTTGCAGCAGATCTCCTGGTTAAGAAAGGAGGAAGTTCAATTTTATCTGAAACTCCTGAGATTTATGGAGCTGAACATTTATTAATTAATAGAGCTAGCTCTCAAGAGACTGCTGACAAGCTGATTAAAAGATTAGAGTGGTGGAGACATTATACTTCAATCAATAATAGTTCTATGGATAATAACCCAGCCCCAGGAAATAAAAAAGGTGGCCTTACGACAATTTTAGAAAAATCGTTAGGTGCTGTTGCAAAAGGAGGTAATTCTATCCTTCAAGATGTACTGCACTATGCAGAACCTTTAAAAAACAAAGGCTTTAATTTTATGGACTCCCCTGGTTACGACCCTGTGTCTGTTACAGGTCAAGTAGCATCAGGTGCTAATGTAATTTGTTTTACAACTGGACGTGGATCTTGTTTTGGTTGCAAACCAGTTCCAAGTTTAAAACTTTCAACAAACTCAGCTATGTTTGAAAAAATGTCAGAAGATATGGATATTAATTGTGGAACAATTGCTGAAGGCAAAGAAAAAGTTGAACAAGTTGGTCAAAAAATATTTGAACTAATTGTTAATACTGCTTCAGGAAACAAATCTAAGAGTGAAATTAACGGCTATGGTGACGAGGAGTTCAATCCTTGGCAAGTAGGCGTAGTGATGTAATTTTAATTTGCAGTGCCACAACAAACATCCTTAATTAATGTAATCTTATTAGCTGCTGGAGGTTTTTTCATGTTCGTTTGCATGGACTCTACAGCAAAGTACCTCGGTACAGTTATGCCAGTTACGCAAGCAATTTGGGGTAGATTTTTTTTTCACCTAGTTTCTTTAATTATATTTTTTTTAATCTTTAAACCAAAAGTAAATTTAAAAAAAAATTTCAAGGTTCAAATAATAAGATCAACATTGATGGTTACAGCAACGTCATTTATGTTTTATTCTTTACAAAAATTTGACTTAGTAGATATATATGTAGTTTTCTTCACAGCTCCTTTGATAGTTTCTTTGCTTTCAGCATATTTTTTAAAAGATATTTTAACACCAAAGGGTATACTTTTAATGTTACTTAGCTTTGGTTCAATTATTTACTCCCTAGGACCAAGTATGAAAATATTTAGTATAGATTTAATTTTTCCAATAGTTCCGCCAATTTGTTGGGCTCTTTATCAATTTTTTACTAAACTTGTATCAGGTGACAATGACCCATTTGCTGCGATATTCTATACCTCAATTTTAGGTGCAATTATATTTAGTATATTTATTTTTTTTAATTGGGTTCCATTAGAAAAGAATATTTTTTGGCTTTATTTATTGTTACTTGGTGTGGCAGGTTTTGTTAGTCATTCTCTAATAATTTACGCAATTCAACTGTCTAATTTATCATTTGTGACAAACTTTCAATATTCACAACTTGTTTGGTCAACAATTATTAACTTCTTAATTTTTGGTGTACCCTTTGATTATAACAAAATTGTAGGTGTGGTAGGAATTATTGTTTTTGGTATAATGTTTATAAGAACAGAAGGGACAAAGAAGAGTTAATTATTGAAATAAATATGAAAAATATTGGATTTATTGGTGTTGGTTATATGGGTTATGGAATAGCCAAAAATATTTTAAAACATAAAAATAAACTTTTTGTTATTGCAAATAAAAACAGAAAACCAATTGAAAAAATTATCAGCGATGGTGCAGAAGAAGTAAAATCTTTTGAGGATTTTGCAGATAAAAATCTTGATGCCTTATTTATGTGTGTAACAAATACCCCAATTGCAAAATCAATATCTGAAAAGATATCAGCAATTTTAAACAATAAAACTATAATTATTGATATTACAACTCATAACAAAACTGGTTCTATCGAAACTGAAGCTATATTTGAGAAAAATAATATTAAGTATGTTGAATGTCCTGTAATGGGTGGTCCTGTCCAAGCTGAAGAAGGAGTTTTAGGAGGAATAGTAGGAGCATCTGATGAAAATTTTAAAATAGCTGAACCCTATTTTAAGTTTTTTTGTAAAGAATATTTTCATTTTGGAACTGTCGGGATGGGTGCAAAATCAAAACTTTTAAATAATTTTTTATCCCTTGGAAATGCTGCACTAGTTAACCATTTAGCTAAAAGTGCAAAAGAAATGGGTTTAGATTTAAAAAAGGTTTTTGATGTTGCTAAGCTTGGTTCAGGTAATTCTGCAGCACTAAATAGAGTTTTTGATAATCTATTAAAAGGAGATTTTACTGGATTTAAATTTACTGCCAGTAATTCTGTAAAAGATTTAACTTATATTCAAGACTTATTAAAAGATTTTCCTGAAGCAGAAAAAGTTGCTGAAGTTAATAAAAATTATTTTCAAAAAGCTGTAGACGATGGTTATGGTGAAAATTTTATTAGCGAGTTGATTAATAAAAAATAATTTTAAGTAGATAAATAAGTTACCGGGAATCTACTAAAGCAACAGGTTGTATTCAAGAATTTTATTTAACTAAAACTCAAATAAATTTGTTGAATTTGTATTAAATATAATTACCTTTTTTTTAGAAGGAGGTTTATGTTAATACTTTCACCACCTGATACTTAGCTGAAGTCTTTTAAATACCAAAAAGTTAATAACATTAAAATCCGTTTGGATTAAAATGCCAAAGAGGCTTAAAAAAGGGAGCTCTTTAGGTAATCGCTTAAAGAGCGAACCCTTAAAAGTAAATTTTAATGGGGCATACGGTACTTGCTATGACAAGCTTTGCAATTACTCCACATCAATTGTTTTAATGTACCTCTAATATCATCGCTATCTTCAATAACAGATGCAAGTGTAACCATATCATCAGATGCTTTTTTCATTAGAGCATTAAAAGCATCTTTTTCTTCCCAAATGATTGGTAAGGCTTCTGTTTTAAATCCTTCCTTGGTGTTTTCAGGAAATAAATCAATCAGAACTTTATAATTCTCGCTCATTGCTAACATTAATTCTATTGATTTATCGAAATCTCCATTTGAAGCAAAAGCTTGAACTCTTTTAGCAGTACTATAATTCTTACTAAATAATGCTTTTCTCCCCTTTATAATATCTTCAACACTTTGTTCGGCATTACTAACTGAGACCAAAAGCACAATAGAAATTGATAATAATAATATTTTAATAAATGAGGTTATGTGATTAAATAATTTATGCATGTTACAAATACCCTAACAGAGTACGGTATTATTTCAAAGCTGTTACATTGGCTAAGTGCGTTATTGCTTCTAATTCAAATTCCATTAGGTTTTTATTTAGTTGATTTGGATTTTGGTGACGAAAGAATAACTTTTGAAAATATTCATGTATTAATAGGTTTAACTATATTTTACTTAGTAATTTTAAGGTTATTAAATAATATACTTAATCCTACACCCAAACTTGATCCAAGTATTTTCATTGGACAAAAATTTATAGCAAAATTAAACCATATCCTTTTATATGTGGCAATTTTGTCAATCACAATTTCAGGTATTTTAAAAAAATTATTTAATGGAGAAACTTTAGTAATTTTTTTTAAAGAGATAAGAATTAAAGATAACTTTGAATTAGCAGATCAGTTTTATAATATTCATATATATTCAAATTATACAATTATAACTTTAATATCACTTCATGTTTTAGCTGTAATAGCTCATAGATTGTTGTTTAAAGATAATTTGTTGAAAAGAATGCTTTAAATTAATGGCAAGCAACTCCGTATTTTTTTAATCTCCAATAATTGTATGGCCATGGAGTTAAAAAACCTACAATTAACATTATTGGAACAACCCACCAAGTTAATATGGCACCACCAGTTAAAACATAATCTGTCAAATTCATCATAATTTCCATACTGATCATTGATATTAAACTCATTCCACAAGCAGTTTTAAACGCATTAATAAAATTAAAGTTTTGTGTCATTAAAATAATTGTTTCTAAAATAATACTTGTAATCAAACCATTAATGATTGCTAAAATCATAATTCCTAAAACTGGAAAAGGAATTCCAGTTAATTGAAAAAATAAAATTGTACCAAAATCACCTATGGCACAACCTAATACACACCAGGCTGTATTTTTTGCACTTCTTTTCCAAGTATGTTTGCAAGACCAATTAAATGTTATAGCTGTCATAATTATCTACTCATATTAATTTGATATTCATATTTATCAATAGGCCAATAAGACTTTAAATAAGCTAGTACACTATCAATTTCTTTATCAGATAATTTATCCTCAAAACCAATCATTTTACCTTCATAGTTTTTTACTAATTTTGCTAGCCCATATTTTATTATTGCATGCAGAGTTTTGTCGTCATGATGCCAAGTATGTCCTGTGCCATTTAAAGGTGGGGCTTTTCTATGTCCGTCTTCATCCAATCCTTTCCAATTTTTAGCGCCAGCTAAATTTATCATATGACAAGAAACACAATTTTTTTCATATGCAATTTTACCTCTTTCAATCATAAGTTTAGAATCAGTTGTGATAGGAAAATGATTACGAGCACTTACAACGTTAGGAAAACTATATATTAATAAAATTATAATGAATGAAATTAGTTTACCCATGAAAGTTAAATAGATATTTGATTTATTATAACAAGTACATGTGATATTTTAAGCTATGATATTTAAGCAAGTTTTTGATACGAAATCATCAACTTATACATATATAATTGCTTCTGCTAAAGGTCGAGAAGCATTAATAATTGATCCAGTAATAGAGAATGTTGATAGCTATATAAATTTACTTAATGAATTAAATCTTAAACTTGTAAAAGTAATTGATACACATATTCACGCAGACCACATAACAGGTGCTTCAAAGTTAAAAAAAGTTACAAATTGTTCTACAATCATGGGAGAGCACACACCAGCTGATACAGTAGAAATCAAAGTAAAAGATGAAGAAATAATTAAAATTGATCAAATTCAGATAAAAGCAATGTATACACCTGGTCATACTTCAGACAGTTATAGTTTTTTGATGAATAAATATTTGTTTTCAGGTGATACGTTGTTAATTAATGGAACAGGTAGGACTGATTTTCAAAATGGTAGCTCAAAAGATGCTTATAATTCTTTATTTAATAAATTACTTAAACTACCTGAGGATACTTTGCTTTATCCAGGTCATGATTATAACGGTAAACTTGTTAGTACTATTGGAAATGAAAAAAAATCAAATCCAAGGCTTCAAGTTAATAATGCTGACGAATATGCTGAGATAATGTCAAATCTTAATTTATCTAAAGCTAGAAGTTGTAGATCGGAAATTTAGAGGGACAAACTTTATTTATACTTTAAAAACAAGCAGCAATTTATTAATACCAGTTTTTGTTCATTCTCATCACGAACATCAACATGAAGCTGACGAAAAGTTTGGAATTAAGAGACCGATTAATATTGATCACATAGTTTGTTTTTAATAAAACAACCAAATGCTTACCAAAAAACAATTGTTCACAAGAGGCATGTTGGATATTTCTCCACATATGCTCTCTGTTATTCCATTTGGGATAATTTGTGGAGCAATTGGAGTTGAGCTTGGTTTTAATCCATATTTAGTCTACGCAATGTCTTTCATTATTTTTGGAGGTGCATCGCAAATAGTTTTTTTACAGTTATTATCAGGAGGTGCGTCTAGTTTAGTAGCTGTTACCTCTGTTGGAATTATAAATTCTCGACATTTATTATATGGAGCAGTTTTATCTGAATATTTAGAGAAATTATCTTTTATTAAAAAATTATTAATTTCATATGTTGTAGTAGACCAAGGTTTTGCTGAGTCGAATAAATTTTTTAAAAAAAATAGAACTGAAGAATATTTGCACTATCATTTAATTGGTACAGGTTGCACAATGTGGGTTTGTTGGCAGATTGCAACCCTTTCAGGAATAATTTTAGGATCGTTTGTTCCTGAAGAACTAGGATTGAAATTTGCAATACCTTTAACTTTTATAGCCATTGTTGTTCAGGATTTAAAAAAATTAGATCATGTAATTGTTATGATTACTTGTGGTTTAAGCTCTTTATTATTTTTTGATGCCCCATTTAAATCTTATATAATTATTTCACCAGTTATTGCTTTGTTCGTTGCTGCACTATTATTGAGGTTAAAAAAATGACTTTGGCATCAATTATAGCAGCTGGAATATTAACTTATTTTACTAGAATGACCATGATCGCTTTAATTAGTAGGGATATGTTAGGAGATAAAATTAAAGCTGTATTAGAATATGTTCCATCTGCAGTATTCCCAGCCATAATATTTCCTGGAATATTTATTAACGATTATGGAACTTTTATAGAAATGAATGATCCAAAAATTTTTGGGGCATTAGTTGCAGTTATTGTAGGTTATTTTTCAAAAAATATTATTGCAACTATTTTAGCAGGATTAGTTTCTTATTGGTTTTTAATTTTTGTGATTTTTAGTTAGCACCTAATTTCATGTGGGTATTTTGTCAAAATTTGTTCTATATGAAGAAAATCTACTATCTCCTTAAAGCTAAGTTTTTTTTTCCTTTTTCCCTTATTTCTTTCAGCGCCTAATAAAATATTTTTTTCAACTGTATAATGTGGAAACAAACTATTATCCTGAAAAGCTAGGGATATATTTCTATCCTCAGGTTCTACATTTTGATCTTTAGAAGACAACAGTTTGCCGTTTAGTTTAATTGAGCCTTTGTCAATTTTTTCTAATCCAGCGATAGTTCTTAGTATTGTAGTCTTACCAATTCCTGATGGACCCAAAATACACAAAGTGTCTCCCTCATTTTCAATTACAAAGGAT
>CABYSP010000016.1 GCA_902521675.1 uncultured Pelagibacteraceae bacterium | reverse complement strand
TTATGGCTCGTATCGCAGGTATAAACATTCCACAGAATAAACTTGTTCATATAGGTTTAACTTATATTTATGGAATTGGTGATAAATTCTCTCAGCAAATTTGTTCATCTTTGGAAATTCCAAGAGCTAAAAGAGTAAATGAATTAACAGATGAAGAGATTTTAAAAATTAGAGAGTACATCGATCAAAACTTTAAAGTAGAAGGTGATTTAAGGAGAGATTATTCATTAAGTATTAAAAGATTGATTGATCTAGCTTGTTACAGAGGAACAAGACATAGAAAAAAATTACCTGTTAGAGGACAAAGAACTAGATGTAATGCTAGGACAAGAAAAGGAAAAGCAATCGCTATTGCTGGAAAAAAATTAACACCAACTAAAAAATAGTTATGGCTAAGACTGATAAGGTTGAGAATAAAGATCAGAAAGTAGAAAAATCTACCAAGAAAAGTGTGAAAAGTTCTTATTCAAAAAAAAAGAAAGTTAAGAAAAATATTTTAAATGGAATTGCCTATGTGCAATCAACATTTAATAATACCATCATCTCTATTGCTGATACAAATGGAAACGTAATTTCATGGGCATCTGCAGGACAAAAAGGGTTTAAGGGATCAAGAAAATCAACACCTTACGCTGCACAGATAGCGGCCGACGCTGCAGCTTCGAAAGCTCTTGAGTACGGAATGAAAACTTTATCTGTTGAAGTTAAAGGTCCTGGATCAGGAAGAGAAACAGCTTTAAGAGCATTGCAAGCCAGAGGATTTAAGATTTTGTCAATTAAAGACACTACACCAATGCCTCATAATGGAACTAGACCACCAAAGAAAAGGAGAGTTTAATGGAAGTCGAAAATGTTAATGTAAAAAATTGGAAGTCATTAATTAAACCATCTAAATTAGATGTTCAAATAAGTGATGACTTAACTCATGCAAAAATTATAGCTGAGCCTTTAGAAAAAGGTTATGGATTAACTTTAGGAAATTCTTTAAGAAGAATTTTATTATCATCTATAAGAGGTGCTGCTGTAACATCTATTCAAATTGATGGAGTTTTACATGAATTCACTTCAATAAAAGGAGTTAGAGAAGATGTGACAGATATCGTTTTAAACGTAAAATCTTTAGCATTGAAAAGTAATTCTGATGGTACAAAAAAATTAATTTTAGATGCAAAAGGACCTGGAGAAATTAAAGCTTCAGATATAGCTCCAGTTGCAGATGTTGAGATTTTAAATCCTGATTTAGTTATTTGCAATCTAGATGAAAATACTACTTTTCATATGGAGATGAATGTCAATACAGGTAAAGGATATGTTCCTGCAGAACTAAATAAACCTGAAGAGCCACCATTAGGCCTAATTGCTATAGATTCACTTTATAGTCCAGTTAAAAAAGTTTCATATTCAGTAAGTACTGCGAGAGAAGGTAAAGCACTAGATTATGATAAATTAATAATGGAAGTTGAAACTAATGGATCAATTTCTGCTGAAGATGCTGTAGCTTATTCAGCTAGAATTTTCCAAGATCAGCTTAAAATGTTTGTAAATTTTGATGAACCAGTTGAAGCTCCTGTAAAAGAAGTTTCTACTGAACCTGAATTTAACAAAAACTTACTAAGAAAAGTAGATGAGTTAGAGTTGTCAGTTAGATCTATGAACTGCTTAAAAAATGATAATATTATTTATATCGGTGACCTAGTTCAAAAATCAGAAGGTGAAATGTTAAGAACACCTAATTTTGGAAGAAAATCACTAAATGAAATTAAAGAAGTTTTAACTGGTATGTCTTTATATTTAGGAATGGAAATACCTAACTGGCCACCAGACAACATTGCAGAAATGTCTAAGAAATTGGAGGAAGCGATTTAATGAGACATGGTTTGGCAAATAAGAAGTTAAATAGAACATCAGAGCACAGAAAAGCTCTACTTAAGAATATGCTTAATTCTTTAATTAAGTATGAGCAGATTAAAACTACTTTGCCAAAAGCTAAATTTTTAAAACCTCAAGCGGATAAAATAATAACATTAGGTAAAAAAGAAACTTTACAGACAACTAAAATGTTAGTTTCTAAACTACAAGATATTAAATCAGCCAATAAAGTTAAAAAAACACTATCTAAAAGATATCAAGATAGAAAAGGTGGTTACACAAGAATAATTAAAGCTGGATTTAGATATGGAGATAATGCTCCAATGGCAATAATTGAATTTGTTGATAGAGACGTTGAAGCTAAGAGAGTTGATAAACCAAAAAAAGATACAACTAAAGAATCTCCTAAAACGGAAGAGAAAAAACAATCTACAGCTTAAATCTTAAATTATGAAAAAATCTTACATCGTTGATTCAACGTGTAATGATATGCGTTTGGACAGATGGTTAAGATTAAAAATTGGTAAAATTCCACAAGGACTTGTTGAAAAATATTTAAGAACAGGAAAAATAAAACTTAATAGAAAGAAAGTTAAAAGTTCTTTTAAAGTAAAAACGAAAGATGAAATAAATATATTTAACATTGAATTTAAAGAAACAATTCAGCAAAAAAAAATTAAGTTTTTACCATCAAAAGAAATTATAAAATCAAATGAAGATCAAATTATTGACAATAATGATAATTTTGTTGTTTTAAATAAAGCATCAGGCATATCAGTACAAGGTGGAACTAAATCAAAAAAAAATCTAGTTGATATTTTTGCTAAGAGTGAAATTTTTGAGGGTACAAAACCATTTTCTGTTCATAGATTGGATAAAGATACTTCTGGAGTTTTTATTATGGCCAAAAATAGAGAGAGCGCTCAATTGCTTACTTCTTTATTTAGACTAAGAAAAGTACACAAAACGTATTTAGCTATCTGTCAAGGTGAAATTAATAAAAAATCTGGTGTATGGGATGATGATTTAATTAGATACGACGGTGATAAAAAAATAATTGAAAAAGCAAAAACAATTTTCACAGTTATTGATAAAAATTCTGAAGCAAGTTTGTTAGAATTAAAACCTGTTACTGGACGTAAACATCAGTTAAGAAAACAATTATATGCAATTGGAAATCCTATATATGGAGATACAAAATATAAATTATCAAATTCCAATAAAGGAATTAATAAGAATTTAATGTTACATTCATTTCAAATTAAATTTAAAATCAATGACATAAAACATACTTATTCAGCATTGTTACCTGATTATTTTAAAAAACTTTTAAAATCTAAAAGACTTAGATTTTCAAATTTGAAATAAAATTTTTAATTAATATATCACCTAGATTGGAGTAATCCTGATCTAAAATATTTTTTAAATTAGTTACTCCTTTATCTGAAATACCACATGGTACAATTTTTTTATAATTTTCTAGATTATTATTTATATTTATTGCAAAACCATGATAGGCAATCCATTTGCTAACTCTGATACCTATCGCAGCAATTTTTTTAACTTCATTATTGTATTTATGCCATATGCCAATATTATCTTTATCTGGAAAAGTTTCTATTTTATAAAATTTTAAAGTTTGAATTATTGTATTTTCAATAATTGTTATAAATTTTCTGATATCTTTTTTTTTCCTTAAATCTAAAACAAAATAACAAATCAATTGACCTGGTCCATGGTAAGTAATTTTACCACCTCTATTCGTTTCTAATATTTTAATGGACTTATCAATAATCTCATTCTCTTTATAAGAAGTTCCTGCTGTAAAAACTTCATTATGCTCCAAAGTCCAAATTAATTCTTGCTCATTATTTTCATATAAATCCTTTAATCTTGACTCTAGTATATTAATAGCATCAAAATAATTTACTGGTTTTGTTGACTTTTTGATCTCTATGTTCATTTATAATTTGTATTATCTTTATTATGTATTAATAGTGCAAATCTAAATTATAGGTAGATTTATGTCTTTAACTAAAAAAACTAAAGATAAAAAAGTAAATTTTGAGTTTAATAAAGAATATTTAAGAGTTGTTACTAGCAAAATAGCTAACAATGATGCTCAATTTATTACCAATTCATTTAATGAAATGCACCCTGCTGATGCTGCAGATATTATCGAACATCTTAGTGAAGGAGACAGAGAAAGTTTAATTAAACTAAATAATTTCAATATTGATCCAGAGGTTTTTGTTGAATTAAATGAGTCTATTCAATCAGAAATTATCACTTATTTATCGTCAGAATCTATAGTAAGTATCTTAAAAGGTTTAGAGTCAGACGATGCAATATCTATATTAGAAAATGTTCCTGAGGAAGACAAAAATGCAATTCTTAGTTCTTTACCCCCAAAAGATAGATTTGCTTTATTAGAAAGCTTAAGCTATCCAGAGGATACTGCTGCTAGACTTATGCAGCGTGAATTTACAGCTATACCAAGTAATTGGTCTGTAGGTCAAACAATTGACTATTTAAGAGAAAATAAAGATTTACCTGAAGAGTTTTTAGAAATTTTTATTGTTAATGAGGATTTTAAACCAATAGGTACTGTTCCTTCATCCAGAGTTTTGACAACACCTCGAGACACTAAAATGGCAACAATTATGTCAGAGTCACAATTATTAATTCCTGTTGAAATGGATAAAGAGGAAGTTGCTAACTTATTTGAAAATTACAATTTAAATTCAGCCGCTGTTGTAGACAAAAATAATAAATTAGTTGGTATGATTATGAATGATGACGTTTTAACAGTCTTGAAAGAGGAAGCTGAGGAGGATGCTTTAAGATTAGCAGGGGTAGGAGATGAAGAAATTACTGATGGAGTTGTAAAAAAAACAAAGAGAAGATTCAATTGGCTTTTACTTAATTTATTTACTGCCTTTTTAGCTACATGGTGCATTAGTTTATTTGGAGCAACAATTGAACAAATGGTAGTATTAGCTTTTTTAATGCCTATTGTAGCATCTATGGGGGGAAATGCTGGAATGCAAACACTTGCAGTTACAGTAAGAACTATAGCTACAAATGATTTAACTCAAAATAATTTCTCATCTAATGTATTTAAAGAATTTGCTATTGGTATTTTAAATGGGATAATATTTGCAGCAATAAGTGCTTTTATAGTACAGATATGGTTTCAAGACAGTATCCTTTCACTAATAATAGCAATATCAATGGTACTAACAATGATAATAGCTGGATTATTTGGCATACTAGTTCCTTTTACTCTAAAAAAAATGCATATCGACCCAGCAATTGCTTCAAGTGTATTTGTGACAACAATTACAGATGTAATTGGTTTTGTTTCTTTTTTAGGTGTTGGAGCATATTTTTTATAAAATTAAAGGTTATCAATTAATCTGACGTTGTTCAAATAATAAGCAATAAATAATCTTGAATTTTTAGTGGTACTTGAAATTTTTAAATTATTTATATTTCTTAGCTCTAAATAATCAATTTTAATTTTATAATTATTTTTTAATTCTTTTTTTTGTAGATTTAAAAAGCTTGAAATATTTATATTATTTTTAATATCTTTTTTAATACTTACTAGTTTTTCATAAATTTTAGCAGCTATGACTAAATTGGATTTATTTAAAAGAAAGTTTCTTGATGACAGGGCTATATTCCTACTATCCCTAACTGTTTTACAAGGAATGACCTTGGTTTTGTATATTCGTTCCAATCGTTTTTTGACCAAATATAATTGTTGAAAATCTTTTTCTCCCATAAATATCTTTTGAGGATTTATAATTTTAGTTAGTTTGTTCATTACATCTAAAACACCTTCAAAATGACCTTTTCTAAATTTTGCACATAAAATTTTATCTTTCTTAAGTAATGTAATATTTGATTTTTTTTTATCTACGTATATGTCTTTAAATTTAGGAAGATAAACAAAATCAACTTTTTTGCATTTTTTGAGAATTTTTAAATCCTTCTTTATATTTCTTGGATAGGATCTTAAATCTTTTTTACTATTAAATTGTTTTGGGTTAACAAAAATACTTACAATTGTTTTTTTACAAAGTTTATTTGATTTATTTATCAGTGCCAAATGACCTTTATGTATCCCACCCATAGTAGGAACAAAGCCGAGGTCATTAAATGGCCTTAATGATTCAAATAATGACTTATTGTTTAATAAAATTTTCATTTGTATAAAAATATTTAATAAGTAAAACATTTAAATGATTAAACAAGCAATTATTCCTTTGGCAGGACTTGGAACTCGGTTACTACCTCTAACAAGTGTTTTTGCAAAAGAGCTTCTCCCAATTAACGGTAGGCCTGGAATTGAATATATTCTTGATGAATGTATCGAAGCAGGTGTTAAAGAGATTATATTTATTATCTCCACTAAAAAGTTAATGATAAAAAAATATTTTTATAGTGATCAATTTTATAAAAATATAATTAAAAAAAAGAAAGATCCTAGGATAGTTAATGAGTATAAGAAGATTCTTAAATATAAAAAAAAAATTAAGTTTGTATTTCAAAATATTCCCAGAGGTACAGGAGATGCTGTTCTTAAAACTCAAAAATATATTAAAAATAAATATTTCTTAATGTTGCTACCTGATGATTTAATATTAAAAGAAAATTGTTCTAAAGCAATGATTAAAGTTCATCAAAAATACAATGCCTCAGTTATGGCTTCTATGAAAGTGAAAAAAAATAATGTTTCTCGATGGGGAATTTATAAAATTAATAAAAAATTAAATAAAAGAAACTTTTTTATTGAAGGTGTTGTAGAAAAACCATCTGAAAAAAAGCTCCATCGAATAATGCTGTTATCGGAAGATATATTTTACCTCGATCAATTTTTAATAAAATAAAATCTTTAAAACCCAAAAGAGGTAAAGAGGTACATATTACAGATGCTATTCAATTATTAATAAATGAAAAAGAAAAATTTATAGCCCATAATTTTCAAGGCAAATATATCGACTGTGGAACGATGAATGGCTACATAAATTCTTCTATAGAAATAGGTAAATTATGAAACTATGCATGATTGGTACAGGTTATGTTGGCTTGGTAAGTGGAGTTTGTTTCTCTGATTTAGGTAATACAGTTTATTGTGTTGATAACGATATTAATAAAATAAACTCTTTAAATAAAGGATTGGTCCCAATATACGAACCAGGTTTAGAAGAAATTTTAAAAAAAAATTACAAACAAAAAAGATTAATTTTTACAACAGATCTTAAAAAAGCAGTATCTAATTCAGACTTAATTTTTATTTGTGTAGGGACACCAACTAAAAAAAATAGTAACTCAGCTGATTTAAAATATGTGTTTAATGTTGCTCATCAGTTAAAAAAAATAATTAATAAATATAAAATTGTTATAACAAAATCTACAGTACCAGTAACAACTGGAGATAAAATTGAACAAATTTTAAAAAATTTAAAAAATAAAAAATTAATTGATATTGTATCTAATCCAGAATTTTTAAGAGAAGGTGAAGCTATAAGAGATTTTATTTATCCTGATCGTGTAATCATTGGAACTGATAGTAAAAAAGCAAACAAAATCCTCAAGTCGCTTTATATGCCAATAATTAAAAAAACAAGTCGATATATCAATACTTCACGTAGAGGAGCTGAATTGATTAAATACGCTTCAAACTCTTTTTTGGCAACTAAGATTTCATTTATCAATGAAATTGCGAATTTGTGCGAGCAAACAGACGTAGATGTCAAAGATGTATCTTTAGGCATGGGTTTAGATCAACGTATTGGTGATAGATTTTTAAGAGCAGGACCTTCATATGGTGGATCATGTTTTCCTAAAGATACACGTGCTTTAATTGACATAGGACAAAAATTTAAAACAAATATGTCAATTGTAAAAAGTGTAGTAAATTCTAATAGTTCAAGACGGCTTTTGTTAATTGAAAAAGTAAAATCAATCTTAAATCATAAATTAAGAAATAAAAAAATTGCTTTCTTAGGTGTTACTTTTAAACCCAACACTGATGACATGCGTGAGGCTTCAAGTATACCGATGATTAATTATTTTAATAAAAAAAATTGTAAAATTACCTACTATGATCCATCAGGTGAAAAGGATGAATTTAGAAATTTAAAAAATGTAAAATATTCAAATAATTCTAGTAAAGCGTGTCATAATGCAGATCTAATTATCCTGCATACTGAATGGAATGATTTTAAATTATTAAATTTTAGAAAATTAGTAAAAAAGAATAACTTTAAAGTTTTTGATATGAGAAATATTTATTCTCCGTCAAAAATGAGGAAGTTAAATATAAAATATTTTGGTATTGGAAGATAATTACTTCAATTCAAATATTGCATCAACTTCCACAGACACTCCAAGAGGTAAACTGTTTGTACTTACAGCTGCTCTAGAGTGCATTCCAGCCTCACCAAAAACTGAAGCAATTAAATCAGATGCACCGTTAACTACTTTTGGTTGTTCAACAAAGTTATCTGTTGAATTAACAAATCCTGTCAATTTAATACACGATTTAATCTTTGAAAGATCCCCACCACAGGCTACTTTCGCTTGAGATATAATGCTTAAACCACATCTTTCTGCTGCTTTATAACCTTCTTCAGTTGATAAATCTTTTCCAATTTTTCCTTTGATTAATTCACCATTTTCTGAAATAGAAATTTGTCCTGAAATATAAAGTAAATTGCCAACTATTTTTGTAGCCACATAGGAGCCAACAGGTGCTTTAGCTTCTGGAAGATTAATTTTTAATTCTTTAATCTTATTTTCAAAATCCATTTTATTTTTCCGTAAACTCCTTAAGGCTCTTACTATTTTTAAATTTTTTAAGCTTCTCTTTAAAATTAAAATTTTTAAACTTTTTTTTACCTTGTTCTATTTTTTTTGCAGTTTTTGTTTTTATATCATCAGCTTTTTTTGATGTTTTGTTTTTTAATTTATCAGACGTACACTTCGCAAACTCCTTACTTAATTTATCATATTTAGTACAATCTTCCGCATATGAAAATGTTAAATTAAATAAAGAAATGAATAGAAGTACAATTATAACTTTAATTATTTTCATTTTTTCCTTTTTTTAGTTTTTTTATTTTTATCGTATTCTCTTCTTTTCTCAATTAGTATTAAAGCTTCTTCCATTGAGAGCTCTACTGGGTCTTTTTCCTCAGGAATTGTAGCATTTAAGGATTTATATTTTATATAAGGTCCGTATTGACCTTTCATGATTCGGACTGGCTTTTTATCCTCAGGATGCTCCCCTAAATCTTTTATAATTGATGAAGACATTCTTCCAGGTTTTGCTTCAGCTATGAGTGTAATTGCCCTATTTAATCCTATAGAAAAAATTTCTTCGACATTTTCTATTCTAGCTGATTTATTTTCGCATTTTAAATATGGTCCAAATCTACCAGTGTTCAAAGTGATTTCTTTTTGATTTTCTGGATTAATGCCTAATGATTTAGGAAGCGAACATAAAAATTTTGCTTTATCTAAATCAATACTTTCTAATTCAATTCCTTTTGGTATAGATACATTTTTCAATAGTTCATTAACTTCAGGTTTCTTTTTCTTAGTTTTTTTTCTTTTTTTAGGTTTTTCTTCCTCAATATTCTCCTCAAGCACTTTCTCATACTGAAGATAAGGACCAAATCTTCCATTTTTTAAAAAAATATCATTTCCATTTTCGTGTTTTCCAAGAAATTTTGGTTCAGCAAGTTGTGATTGAGCAGCTGCTTTAGCTTTTGATAGTGGTCTTGTAAATTTACATTCTGGATAGTTTGAACATCCAATAAAGGCACCTCCTCTAAAACTATTTTTTAAACTAAGGGAACCCGTTTCACATAACTGACATTTTCTAACTATCTTTCCTTCTTTATCAGTGTCAAATATCAATGCTCCCAAACTTTCATTTAAAAGATCTAAAACCTCTCTAGTTCTTTTTTCTTTTACCTCTGAAACATTACTATTAAAATCTTTCCAAAACATTTCTAAGACTTTTAACCAACTTTCTTTTCCAGAAGTTATTTCATCTAGTTGATCCTCTAGTCCAGCTGTAAAGTTATAATCCACATACTTTGAAAATAATTTTTCTAAAAACGCAGAAATTAATTTACCTCTATCAGTTGGGAAAAATCTTTTATTAACTATTTCTGCATAACCTCTATTTGCTATTGTTGAAATTATACTTGCATAAGTTGAAGGCCTCCCAATTCCTAATTCTTCTAATTTTTTAACCAAACTAGCCTCAGAGTAACGTGGGGGAGGCTGGGTAAAATGTTGTTCATTAATAAGAGCTTCTATATTAATTGGTCCTTTTGACATTTCAGGTAAAATTTGTTCATCATCATCTTTGCTTTGATTTGAATAAACTTTTAAAAATCCATCAAATTTCAAAACTGATCCGCTTGATTTGCATATAGTTTTACCTTCTTCACACTCAATCGTTATAGTATTTCTATCAAATTTTGCTGTTTCCATTTGAGAGGAAAGAGCTCTAGACCAAATTAAATAATATAATTTTTGCTGGTCAGAACTTAAATACTTTTTAACAGAATCTGGATTTCTATTAATATCAGTTGGTCTTATTGCTTCATGCGCTTCCTGGGCATTTTTTGCTTTTTTTCCTGAGTAATTGTTTGGATTTTCTGGCAAATATTCATTTCCATATT
This sequence comes from uncultured Pelagibacteraceae bacterium, assembly GCA_902521675.1. GTDB lineage: Bacteria > Pseudomonadota > Alphaproteobacteria > Pelagibacterales > Pelagibacteraceae > Pelagibacter. The sequence continues at coordinate 7,721 of CABYSP010000016.1, read as the reverse complement.
CTTTTTTAATAAAATTTCTAAAATCAGAGACAGCATCAGCTGATAAATTAGTTCCATCAGTTCTCATATAAGTAATTAATCCAACTGTATCTCCCTCTATTTCTATTCCTTGATAAAGTTTTTGTGCTATTTGCATTGTTCTTGATGCACCAAAACCCAGTCTACTAGAAGCAACTTGCTGAAGTGTTGAAGTAGTAAAGGGTCCTGAAGGATTTCTGCTAACAACTTTTGAGGAAATATCAGTTATGTTAAATTTTTTGGTCTTAATACTTGAAATTGCTTTTTCAATTTCCTCTTTATTTTTAAATGAGAATTTTTCAATTTTTTCTCCATCAAGTTGAGAAATACTTGCTGTAATTTTGCTTTTGTTTTTATCCTGAAAATTAATACTTAAAGTCCAAAACTCTTCAGGTTTGAATAATTCAATTTCATGTTCTCTTTCAGTAATCAATTTTAGTGCAACAGATTGAACTCTACCTGCTGATTTTGAACCAGGTAATTTAGTCCAAAGTATTGGTGATATATTAAATCCCACCAAATAATCTAATGCTCTTCTAGCCATATATGCATCAACTAATAATGGCTCTATCTGTCTTGGATTTTCAATACCATGTGTGACGGCTTTTTTTGTTATTTCATTAAATACCACACGTTCAATTTCTTTATCCTTTAAAAGTTTTTTTTCATCTAAATATTCTTTTACATGCCATGCTATTGCTTCACCCTCACGATCTGGGTCGGTAGCAAGAATTATTTTTGAAGAATCTTTCGCAGCATCAGTAATTTCTTTTAAATATTTTTTTGAAAAGCTATCAACTTCCCATTCCATTTTAAAATTTTGATCAGGATCAACTGATCCATTTTTTGAAGGAAGATCTCTAATATGACCGTAACTAGCTAAAACGGTGTAGTTATCACCTAAATATTTATTAATTGTTTTCGCTTTAGCAGGGCTTTCAACTATGACTAGATTCATAAAATAACAAACTACTCAAAAGAGTTTGATAGTCAAATTAATAAATTTTTGTCTTAGTTTCTTCTTTATTTTTCAAGCGTTTAATATTTTCTCTATGGGTAAAAAATATTAAAATAAACATTATTAAGTAAAAAAATACATTTTCTAAACCCTCCAAAATTAAAATATAAACAGGTATAGAAAGTGATCCTATCAAGGAAGCTAAAGATGAATATTTAGAAATAAAAAAAATTATTAACCAACAAATACCAAACACTAAACCAAAAATAATATTTAAAGAAAAAAGTATCCCAACATATGTTGCTACACCTTTGCCACCTTTAAATTTTAACCATACTGGAAACACATGACCTATAAAAGCGCATAAAGCTGATATATATACTGCATCAGCAAAATTAATTTTAACATATAAAACAGGTATTACTGCTTTTAACACATCAAGTATTAGTGTTGAATAACCAATTAACTTGTTACCAGTTCTTAAAGCATTTGTTGCGCCAATATTACCAGAACCGATTTCTCTAATATCTTTTTTTAAAAATATTTTGGTTAAAATTAATCCAAAAGGAGTCGATCCCATTAGGTATGAGATTATACCTATTATAAAAAGTTCCATTTTTATATTTTAAATAATTCTATACCTTTTACAAATGTATTGGTTACTTTTCCTTGAAGTTTCTTATCTTCAATTGAAGTATTTTTAGATTTAGAGATTAAATTTTCTTTTTTTACAATCCATGGTTTATTGATATCTACTATACAAAAATCCGCATCATTACCAATAGACAGGTTTCCTTTATTTATATTTAATATTTTTGCTGGGTTAGAGGTTAACGCTTGAATTATAGTTTCAAGTTTTACAGACCCATTATGAAATAATTCTAAACTTAAGGATAACAATGTTTCGATACCAGATGCACCAGTTGCAGCTTGTGCAAAAGTTAATCTTTTAGATTCTTCATCTTCAGGTTTATGGTCAGAAACAATTACATCAATAGTTTTATCTTTTAATCCTTGAACTAAAGCTTCTCGATCCTCTTCTCTTCTCAGTGGAGGTGATAATTTTAAAAATGTTCTAAAATCTCCAATATCATTTTCATTTAATGAAAGATTATTTATTGATACACCGCAAGTAAATTTAACATTTTGCTTACTTTCCTTAATTATATCCACAGATTTTCCTGCTGATAGTTGAGATATATGATATCGACATTTAGTTTTTTCTAAGAGAGTAAGATCTCTTTCAATTATAATTCTTTCAGCAATATCTGGTATGCTTGATAAGCCTAGTTTTGTTGCAATAATACCAGAATTAATCATGCCATTTTTAGCTAAATCGTAATCTTCAGCATGTTGCATTATAAGACATCCTAAATCTTTAGCTGAGTTCATAATTCTAGACATAAGTCTCGTATTTTGAATTGTTTTTACTCCGTCAGTAAAAGCAATAATTCCTTTTTTAGCTAGCAACCCAAATTCAGTCATATTAGTGCCATCAGTGTTTTGAGTTAATGAAGCACAAGGAAAGATATTTATTTTAGACTTATCACGTCCTCTTCTTTTTAAAAAATCTACAATTGATACATTATCTATAATTGGATCTGTATTAGGCATCGTTACAACCGAGGTAACTCCACCAGATAATGCGGCATTACTTAAAGTCCTAAAATTTTCTTTATATTCATATCCTGGCTCGCCTACAAAAACTCTCATATCCACTATACCAGGAAATATATATTTACCTTTTAAGTCGGTAGGCTTTTCCCTAGTTGGTAAATTATTTGTATTTACCTTTTTTCCTATTGCTTCTATCTTTCCGTCTTCTCCAATTATTAATCCACCATTTTCGTTTATGGAACTATGAGGATCTATAATGTTTGCATTTATAAAGTATTGTTTTTTCATTTATTCACAAAATATTTTTAAACATGCCATTCTTACAGCAACACCTAATTCAACTTGTTCTTTAATCACACTTTTGTTTATGTCGTCTGCTAATCTTGTATCAATCTCAATTCCTCTATTCATTGGACCAGGATGCATAATTAAAGCATCTGACTTTGCGTGATTAAGTTTATCTGGCGTTAATCCATAATATTCATAGTATTCTCTATTCGATGAAAGATATGAACTGGTCATTCTTTCATTTTGTAATCTAAGCATCATTACAATATCACAATCTTTGAGACCTTTTTTCATATCAGTAAAAGTGTTAACACCAAACTTTTCAATTTCTTTTGGCATAAGATTAGATGGTGCAACTATATTAACTTCTGCTCCTAACATTGTAAGAAGATAAATATTTGATCTAGCCACTCTTGAATGAAGTATGTCTCCACATATAGCTATTTTTAATCCCTGAATTTTTTTTTTTCGATTTCTAATTGTTAATGCATCTAATAATGCTTGGGTAGGGTGTTCGCGTCTACCATCACCAGCATTTAATACGACACAATTAACTTTTTGAGATAATAGATTACAAGCACCAGAGTCTTGATGTCTGATTACAATTATATCAGGATGCATTGCATTTAAGGTCATTGCCGTATCAATTAAAGTTTCACCTTTCTTAATTGCAGAGTTACCCATATTCATAGACATAACATCCGCACCAAGTCTTTTTCCAGCAAGTTCAAATGAGCTTTGAGTTCTAGTTGATGGCTCAAAGAATAAATTTATTTGTGTTTTACCTCTTAACACATCAATTTTTTTATTTTTACTCTGATTTAATTTTATGAAAGCTTCCGACTCATCCAGGATATAATTAATATCATTAACTGATAAATCTTGGATACCTAACAGATGTTTTTTGGAGATTTTAATAGCTTTATTGGTTGCAATTGCCATTAAAATTAACTCTATAGCTATAAAGCCCCTAAATGGCAAGGATTAATTATTTAAATAATCTATAGCTCCTTGAAGAATAAATGCAGCTGCGTTTTGATCTATGTTTTTTTCACGCTTAGAGACATTAATATCAAGCTGACTGGATAGATTAAATGCCCCAACAGTTGAAAGTCTTTCATCCCATAAGCAAACATCTACATCAACATTTTGGTCTATATTTTTAGATACATCACTTACTGATTGAGCAGAAGGACCTAATGAACCATCCATGTTAATTGGATATCCAATGACAATTCCTTTAATATTGTTTTCCTCTATTATTTTTTTTAATTCGTTGATTAGATCATCATTATTGGTTTTATTGATCGTTTTAAAAGGTGTGGCTATTGACTGTTTTTCATCACAAATTGATACACCGATTCTTTTTGAACCAAGATCTAAACCAATCAATCTCGAGGTTTCAGACTGTTTTTTTTTGAATTCTTCAATAGTGATCATATTGTATATTTTAAACTTAAGTGATAGTTTGCGACATATTTAAATACCATATGAGTATCGATCTTAAAACAATAAAGCACATATCTAAACTATCAAGAATTTCTGTAGATGAGAAAAAAGCAGAGAAACTTGCAGGAGATTTAAATTCAATTTTCGATTTTATTGAAAAACTTAACGAATTAAAAACTGATAATGTTGAACCATTAACTTCTGTTGCTGAAACAACTCTAAAACTAAGATCAGATGAAGTAAAAAGTAGAAACTTAAGAGATCAAGTAATAAAAAATTCTCCTAAGGAAAATGAAGATTATTTTGTAGTACCAAAGGTAATTGAATAATGTCAGATATAATAAAACAATCATTATCTGAGTTAGTAGAAAATATAAAAGGTAAAAAACTTTCCTCAAGTGAAGTTACCAAAGCATTTGTTGAAAGATCAGAAAAATCAAAAGAATTGAATGCATATATAACTGAAGATTATGCAAATGCTTTAAATAAAGCAAAAAAATTTGATGAAAAATCTAATCTTGATCTAAAATTACCTGGCATTCCAATGGCTGTAAAAGATTTATTTTGTACAAGAGATTTAAGAACTACGGCAGGTAGTAAGATTTTAAATAACTTTGTTCCAACATACGAGTCAACAGTCACACAAAATATTTGGAATGAAGGAGCTATTCTAATGGGTAAATTAAATTGTGATGAATTTGCAATGGGTTCATCTAATGAAACTAGTTTTTTTGGTAATGTACAAAACCCAATTGATAAAAATTTAGTTCCAGGAGGATCCTCTGGTGGATCGTCTTCTGCTGTAGCAGCTCAATTAACACCAATAACTATTGGAACAGATACAGGTGGATCTATAAGACAGCCTGCTTCATTTACTGGAACTGTTGGATTAAAACCTACTTATGGTAGTTGTTCTAGATACGGAATTGTGGCATTTGCATCATCCCTAGATCAAGCCGGTCCAATGGCGCAAAATGTTAAAGATTGTGCATTGTTGCAGGAAGTTATTAGCACTTATGACGAAAAAGATTCTACATCAATAGACTTTAAAAGAAACGAGTATAGCAAAGAATTAACCAAAAATATTAAAGGTAAAAAAATAGGAATACCTAAAGAATATAGAGTAGATGGCATGCCTAAAGAAATAGAAGACCTATGGAAAAAAGGTATTGAATATGCAAAAGATTGTGGTGCTGAGATTATCGATATATCTCTACCTCATACTAATTATGCATTACCAACTTATTACATAGTAGCACCAGCAGAGGCCTCATCTAATTTGGCTAGATACGACGGTGTTAAATACGGTTTTAGAGCTGAAGGAGAAAATCTTATTGATATGTATGAAAAAACTAGATCTGAAGGATTTGGTGCTGAAGTTCAAAGAAGAATAATGATTGGAACTTATGTTTTATCTTCAGGATATTATGATGCTTATTATCTTAAAGCTCAAAAGGTAAGAAAACTTATTAAAAATGATTTTGATGATGCTTATAAAAAAGTTGATGCAATTTTAACCCCATCTACTCCAAGTTCTGCTTTTAAAATTGGTGAAAAAACAAATGACCCAGTTTCAATGTATTTAAATGATATTTTTACTGTTCCTGTGAATTTAGCAGGTTTACCTGGAATTTCTATACCTGCAGGCCATGATGCTAAAGGATATCCATTGGGATTACAGATAATTGGTAAAGCTTTTGATGAACAAAATATTTTAAACATTGCATATGCCATGGAAGAAAAAATTAATTTTAAAAATAATATTACTGATTGGTGGATTAAGTGAGCAAGAACAAATCTGAATATCTAATTAATAGACATGATAATCAATATGAGGTTGTCATTGGTTTAGAAGTTCATGCACAAGTTACATCGGAGTCCAAATTATTCTCCACATCAGCAACCAAATTTGGAGCTGAACCAAATACTCAAGTAAGTTTAGTTGATGCAGCATTTCCAGGAATGTTACCGGTAATAAACGAGTATTGCGTAAAACAAGCTATTAAAACAGGAATTGGTTTAAAAGCTAAAATCAATAATAGATCTGTCTTTGATAGAAAAAATTATTTTTATGCTGACTTACCTCAGGGTTATCAAATCTCACAATTCAAAGATCCAATTGTAGGTGAGGGCAAAGTAATACTTGATATGCCCGATGGTCAAAAAGAGGTAGGTATAGAAAGATTACACTTGGAGCAAGATGCGGGTAAAAGTATTCATGATCTAGATCCTAAAAATACTTTTGTAGATTTAAATAGATCAGGTGTGGCTTTAATGGAAATTGTAAGCAAACCTGACTTAAGATCTCCAGATGAAGTAAATGCATATATTAAAAAATTAAGATCTATAATGAGATATTTAGGCACCTGTGATGGAAACATGCAGGAAGGATCTTTGAGGGCTGATGTAAATGTATCTGTTAGAAAAAAAGGTTCAAAAGATTTTGGAACCCGATGTGAGATCAAAAATGTTAACTCAATAAAGTTCATGCAGATGGCAATTGAATACGAGGCTAATAGACAAGTTGATTTAATCGAGGATGGTCAAACAATTGATCAAGAAACAAGACTTTTTGATATTAAAAAGAATGAAACTAGATCAATGAGATCAAAAGAGGATGCTCATGATTATAGATATTTTCCAGATCCAGACTTATTGCCATTAGAAGTTTCAGATGATTTCATTGAAAAATTAAAATCAGAAATTCCAGAGCTACCAGATGAAAAGAAAAAAAGATTTATAGAAAAATTCAAGTTATCTCCTTACGAAGCTAACATTTTAGTTTCGGATATTGAAACATCTAATTACTTTGAAAATGTAATTAAGAAATCTGATGTAAAACTTGCAACAAACTGGATAATTGGTGAATTATTTGCAGCTTTAAATGAAAAAAATTTAGAAATAAGCGAAAGCCCTATAAGCGCAGGTAATTTATCAAAGTTAATCAATTTAATTAAAGATGGAACAATTTCAGGAAAAATTGCAAAAACAGTTTTCGAACAAATGATGGAAGGTGACAAGGATCCTAAAAAAATTGTTGAAGAAAAAGGTTTAAAACAAGAGAGTGATCCAAAAGCACTTGAGGCACTGATAGATAAGGTTATTGATGATAACAGAGATAAAGCTACCGAATATAAATTAGGTAAAGTTAAATTATTTAGTTTCTTTGTTGGCCAAGTAATGAAAGTTTCTGGTGGAAAAGCAAATCCTCAATTAGTTAATGAGATTTTAAAGAAAAAACTTTAGAATTTATGGGTTCAGACCTAAACATAACTAAAGAACTCCAAGAGTATATTTTAAGTCATGGATTTAATTTACATCCAGTTCAAAAAGAAATAATTGATTATAACACATCTCTTGGTGATATCAAAAGAATGCAAATCTCAATTTC
>CABYSP010000015.1 GCA_902521675.1 uncultured Pelagibacteraceae bacterium | reverse complement strand
TAAAATTAAAAAAAAAAAATTTAAAACCCCTTCATTTGTCGAATGTAATATTAAAAATATTAAAAAATATAAATCATCAATCTTAAACATTATTAAAAAACAGGGTCCTATTGACATTTTAGTTAATAATGCCTCTAACGACCAAAGACATAGTTTAGAGAAAATTACAGAAAAATATTGGGACGATAGAATGGCGATTAATTTAAAGCATTATTTGTTTGCAATACAATCAGTTAAAAAAAGCATGATAAAAAACAAAGGTGGATCAATAATAAATTTAGGTTCTGTCAGTTGGGTAAGGGGAGCAGTAATGTTTCCAGCATATAGTACTGCAAAAGCAGGAATTCATGGATTGACAAGATCTTTAGCAAGAGATTTAGGAAAACATAATATAAGAATTAACTCAATTGCACCTGGTTCAATCGCAACAGCTAGACAATCCAAATTATGGCTTAATCCGAAATTCAAAGAGGAAATATTAAAAAATCAGGCTTTAAAAAAACAATTATTACCTGAAGATGTTTCAAAAATGGTTTTATTTTTAGCCTCCGATGTTTCATCAGGGTGTACAAAACAAAACTTTACAGTGGATGCAGGATTAATTTAGTTTTTTTTATTTTGCGACATTGATAAAGCAATTTTAAAAGAGTTTAAAATTGGATCTAAGTTAGCCTCATTTTTTCCTGCAATAGCAAATGCTGATCCATGAGCAGTAGTCGTTACTGGTACGGTTAATCCACCCTGAACTGTTACTCCTCTATCAAAACCAAATGCTTTAAGACCAGATTGTAACGCGTCATGATACATACCAACCATACAATCATGGTTTTTATTTTTGTAAGCTACAACAAATGATGTATCACATGGTAACGGACCATCAACATTGTAACCAAGTTTTTTTGCTTCCTCTATCGCAGGAATAATTTCATCTTTTTCTTCTGTACCAAACTCTGCATGAGGATTAAGTGCTTGAATAGCAATTCGAGGATTTTTTACACCATTTAATTCCATAACTTCATTGATCAATTTTATAGGCTTCATTATATTTTCTTTAGTAATGTGTTGAGCAACTTCTTTAATTGGAATATGAGATGTTACTCTTGCCGTCCAAAAATTATCTATGACATTAAACTCACAACAAAAACTATTTACTTCAAGTTTTTCAGCCATTAACTGTAATTCATCTGAATGTTTGTTGCCTCCAAGTTTTAAACTTGTCTTATTCATTGGCGCAAAATTAATTGCATCAATTTTTTTTTCTTTTGCAAGTGTCAATGCTAAATCTAAAGCTTCCAATACACTTTCACCAGACTCTTTTGATGGTTCAGCTAATTTATATTTATGATTTTTTCCTTTAGAAATATCTAATAAAAACCTATTTGATTTATCAAAATTTACCTCATCAAAATTTTCTACAATATCTATATTATGTGAAATCCCTGTAATACTATTTCCACTTTCAAACACTTGTTCTTCACCAATGATGACTATATTTGCTTTTTTTGTCATTTCATCTTTTAAAAGTTTTGAAATTAACTCTGGTCCGATCCCAGCTGGATCACCAAGTAGAAGAGCAATGTTAGATTTGTTTTCAGTCATTTTTTTCTTTACGTCTTGTATCAGATTATGTTTAAATTATTAAATATAAATTAACTAAAGAGGGAAATAATGAAAAAAAGCTTTAAACTATTTTTAGCAGCTGCTTTTCTAGTAACTGAATTTTTTGTTGTAGCTCTTCCATTAATGATCACATCAGCCAAAGCTGATGGTCATCCAATACAAGCAATTACACATGCTGGTTTTGGTGGTGGAACTGATGTTACTACTAGAATGATGTTATTAAGAGCAAGAAGAGTTCTTAAACAAGATATGCAATTAGTGAACAAAAAAGGTGGTGGTGGAGCCGCATCTATGGATTACATGATGTCTTTACCAGCTGATGGAAACCACACTTTAACTTGGACAACAGGTCACGCTGTTTCTATGGCTTTAGGAAAAACTAAGGTTAAGTTAAGTGATATGCAACCACTTGCTAGAGGAACAGACGACCCTCAATTATTTGTTGTAAATTGTAAAAATGACATCAAAGATGCTAAAAAATTTATTAGCACACAAAAATCAAAATCGCTAAAATATGGAACTACTCATACTGGTGGTATTGACGATGTTAGTGCAATTGCATTTACAAAAAAAGGTGGATTAAAAGATCCAACTATCGTTGCGTACAAAGGTGTTGCACCAATTAAAACAAACCTTATCAAAGGAGATATTGATGTAGGTGTTTTAAACCTAGGTGAAGCATTGACTGAAATTAATGAAGGTAAACTTTGTGTTTCAGTTGTATTGGCAAACAATAGAATGGCTAAAATTGGAGACTCTCCAACAGCAAAAGAATTAGGTATACCTGTTTCTTTATCTACTGTTAGAGGTTTCGTAACTAAAAAAGGTGCTCCAGCAGACAGAGTAAAACAATTAGAAGCTGGAATGATGAAAGCTATGAGCCACAATTACTACAAAAATTTCTTAACAGAAATTGGTCTTGATGAGACAAGTGTTGTAGGTGCAGATGAATGGGGTAAGCAAATGGAAGAAATGCTTGCTGAGATGACTGCGCAGCTTAAAGCTTTAGGTTACATTAACTAATCTAATTAAAAGTACATTTGAATATGAAAAATGTACAAAAACAAAAAAGGGCAAACAAAAGTTTGCCCTTTTTTTTTAGAGATGAGTTTAGAGTTTCTCTTATAATTATTTTAATATCTGTAGCATTATTAATTACAACTTTTACTTTTGATATTGTTCCTCCAATTTTAAATAGAGGAATACAGCCAGCTACATTCCCAAAAGCGCTCTTAGTTTTAATAATAGTAATGACATTGTTAATTTATTATTTGGCAACTAAAAATCCCTGGAAAGTTGAAAAAAAATTACCAAGATCATTCTTTCTAACTTTATCAAGTTTTGTTATTTTTGTAGTAGTTTCTAAAACACTTGATTTCTTTTTAGCAATCTCAGCTTTATCTATATTTGTTTCTTATTGTTGGGGAGAAAAAAGAATATTTTATTTATTACTAGTTGGGATTATTTTCCCAATTATTGTTTTTATATTTTTTGAAACTATTTTAGGTTTAAGATTTCCTCCAGGAATAATTACTAACATTTACTATAGTTAAATGGATAATTTATTATTAATGCTGGCACCACTTTTCAGTTCTAAACTATTATTAGTTTTATTTTTTGGAACTTTATTTGGATTGATATTAGGCGTGTTGCCAGGGTTAGGACCAACAACAGGTGGAGCATTGATCTTACCTTTCACAATGACTCTAGATCCATTATCTGCAATTGTTTTATTAACTTCTATTTATTGTGCAGGAACCTATGGTGGTGCAATAACTGCTGTACTTATTAATACACCGGGGACCCCTGCAGCTGCAGCCACTTGTTTAGATGGCTATCCTTTAGCACAAAAAGGCGAAGCTGGAAGAGCTTTAGGTATGGCAACAGTTTCAAGCACTGTTGGAGGTATTTTTAGTGTTGTTATATTAGTTTTTTTTGCTCCTATACTAGCACAACTTGCTTATGAGTTTGGTCAGCCAGAATATTTTGCATTAGCAATATTTGGTTTAACGATGCTTGCTTCAATAGGTGAAGGTAGTCCAATTAAAAATTTAATCGCAGGTGCATTTGGAATATTGATTTCTACAGTAGGTAAAGATTTTATGACTTCAATTGATCGTTTTACTTTTGGGATAAATGAATTAACTGAAGGAATAGGATTTATACCAGTAGTGGTTGGACTTTTTGCAATGAGTGAAATGTTAACTCAATCAACTTTAATCAATCAAGTGTTTAACAGAATAGCTTTAAAAGCAATTAAGCTTCCTAGCAAAGATGATTATAAGAAAACTTGGAAAACAATACTACGATCAAGTGGGATAGGATCATTTATTGGAGTTCTTCCTGCAGAAGGTGGAACAGTTGCATCTTTAATTGGTTATTCTGAAGCAAAGAGATTTTCAAAAAATCCAGATGAATTTGGAAAAGGATCGATTGAAGGTATTGCTGGTGCTGAGGCTGCAAATAATGCAGCAACAGGTGGCGCGATGGTTCCGACTTTAGCGCTAGGTATTCCTGGTAGCGCAACAACAGCGGTTATACTTACGGGATTGATTATTCATGGCGTTAGACCTGGACCAGATTTGTTTAGAGAGCAGCCAGATTTCTTATATGGAATTTTTGGCGCCATGCTAATAGCTAATATCCTTTTTTTTATTTTTGGATTTTTTGGAGCAAAAATATTTGCAAGAATTACTTTAGTACCTAATAAAATCTTATGGCCAATGATATTTGCAGTTTCAGTATGTGGAACTTATTCTTTAAATCAATCCATAATAGATGTTTGGATAATGTTGTTTTTTGGAGTGCTAGGTTTCTTTATGAGAAGATATGGCTTTTCAGTAGTACCAGTTATTATTGGATTAATTTTGGGTGAGTTAGTTGAAGGAACTTTAAGACAATCTCTAGTTATATTTGATGGTAATTGGTTGATGTTTTTCACAAGACCAATTGCTTTAACATTCTTTATTTTATCTTTAATTGCTTTGGCTTTTCCTTTAATAAGATCGAGGAAATTAAAAAAGAAATAATGATTAAGTACGATTTAAATAATCGAGTGGCAGTTGTTACCGGAGGAGCTCAGGGGTTTGGTTTAGCAATAACTGAAAGATTTATTGAAGCAGGAGCTAAAGTTGTAATTTGGGATATTGATGAGAATGCTGCTAAAGAAGCGATTGATAAAGTTAAATCAGAAAAACTAAGTCATCAGGTAGTAGACGTAACTAATTTTGAAACAGTAAATAAAAATTTAGAAGAAGTTGAGATAAAACATGGAAAAATAGATATTTTTGTCAATAACGCAGGTATTGCAGGTATGAATACCACTGTCGCTGAATATCCTTTAGATGAATGGAAAAAAGTTATGAATTTAAATTTAAATTCAGTTTTTTATTGTTGTAAAGCAGTTGTTCCATTTATGTTAAAAAATGATTATGGAAGAATAGTTAATATTGCATCTATTGCAGGAAAAGAAGGAAACCCTAATGCAAGTGCTTATAGCACCTCTAAGGCTGGCGTTATAGGTTTAACAAAATCTCTAGGTAAAGAGCTAGCACAAAAAAATATAGCTGTAAATTGCGTAACCCCAGCAGCAGCTAAAACTAGAATTTTTGATCAAATGACTGAAGAACATATAAATTATATGCTATCAAAAATTCCAAGAAACAAATTTGCAAAAGTTGAAGAATTAGCTTCATTAGTAACCTGGTTAGCTAGTGAAGAAAATTCATTTTCGACAGCAGCTGTTTTTGATTTAAGTGGTGGAAGAGCTACATATTAGTTATGCAAGTAGGTATTGATGTAGGAGCAACTAAAATTGAGAGTGTTGTACTCGAAGAGAATGGGAACGAAAAACACAGATCAAGAATATCGTGTCCTAAGGAGTATACTCAAATTATAACTGCCATAAGAGATATCCATAAAAAATTAGAACAAGAGTTTAAACAAGAACTTCCAATTGGGGTATGTCATCCAGGAGTTCATTCTCCTCAAACAGGATTAGTAAAAAATGCTCCAAATATAACTTGGTTAGAAAAAAAACCATTTCAAAGCGATCTACGTAAAGCTCTTGGAAAAGAAGTGTTTTGTGAAAATGATGCAAATTGTTTTGCTTTATCTGAAGCAATAGATGGAGCTGGCACACATTATAAAATTGTTTACGGAATTATATTAGGCTCTGGAGTTGGTGGTGGTTTGGTAATAGATAAAAAAATTATTACTGGCTCAAATGGAGTAGCAGGGGAATGGGGACATAACCAAATTCCATATTTTGCAGCTAAGAAAGAAAATTTTGACTCAAGTAATGCTAGAGAAGCAGAGATTGAAAGTTTTTTATCTGGTTTAAGTTTAGCAAAAAGATTTAAGAAACTTTATGGAAAAAATTTAAAAACAAATGAAATTTTTGAATTAAATAGAAAACACGATTTAGATGCTGAAAGATTTATTGATGATTTTAAAGTAAATTTAGCAATGTCTCTTTCGAGTATTATAAATATTTTAGATCCTGATGCTTTTATATTTGGAGGAGGAGTTTCAAACGAAATTGATTTTTTACATGAAATAGATTCATTGGTTAGAAAATTTGTTATTGGAAGAGAGTATGAGGGTGTTTTTTTAAAACCTAGATACGGAGACGCTAGTGGAGTTAGAGGCGCTGCTAGATTAGGTAGAAGCGCGACATATTAGAACTTCAACTTAAAGTAGAAACAAAAAAAATAAATTTTTTTTTTATCTAAAAAAATATTGATAAATAAGGAAAAAAATCCATTACAACTTTTAGTAGTATAATGTTTTTTTAGTTATCAATTGGGATTTATTCTACTTATAGTTTCGTTTTAAAAAAATAGTTAACTAAATAAAAAGAGGAAGAGAAGATATGAAAAAACTAATGATCGCTTTAATTACATTAGCTTTCACATCTACTTCATCAATTGCAGGACCTAAGATAGAGGTATTGCACTGGTGGACGTCTGGTGGTGAAGCTGCTGCACTTAAAGTTTTAAAAGATGATTTCGCTGCAAACGGTGGTGAATGGATGGACATGCCTGTAACAGGTGGTGGTGGAGACGCAGCTAACGTTGCATTAAAAGCAAGAATAGTTGCTGGAGATCCTCCATCTGCATCTCAAATTAAAGGACCTACAATTCAAGAGTACGACCAAGAAGGTGTTGTAGCTCCATACAACATTGATGCAATTGCTCAGTCTGAAGGTTGGGATAAACTTTTAGATCCAATGATTGCTGCTGTACATAAATGTGAAAATAACAGTGGACCATATTGTGCTGCACCAGTTAACATTCACAGAATTGACTGGATGTGGGCAAACAAAGCTGTATTTGATGCTAATGGTATTTCAGTTCCAACGACTTGGGATGAAGTAAATGCAGCTGCAGAAAAATTAAAAGCTGCAGGAATAATTCCATTCGCTCATGGTGGTCAAGCTTGGCAAGATGCTACAGTATTTGAAGCCGTTGCTATGGGTATAGGTGGAAATAACTACTATAAAAACTGTTACGTTGATCTAAAAGAAAGTTGTTTAAGAAGTGAGACTACAGTTAAAGTTTTTGATCAAATGAGAAAACTTCAAAGCTATACAGATGAAGGTAGTCCAGGAAGAGACTGGAACGTTGCTACAGGTATGGTAATTGAGGGAAAAGCTGGTTTCCAAATTATGGGTGACTGGGCTAAAGGTGAATTTACAGCTGCTGGAAAAGTTCCAGGTGTAGATTACTACTGTGCTCCTACTCCTTCAAATAATGGATACTTATACAATGTAGATAGCTTTATATTCTACAAAACTAGCGATCCAGAAAAACAAGAAGGTCAAAAACTATTAGCGAAACTAATGATGGGTAAAAACTTTCAAAAAGTATTTAACCTATACAAAGGTTCAATCCCAGCTAGACTAGATGTTCCAATGGATGAGTTTGATAAATGTGCAAAAACTTCTAACTCTGATATTAAAACAGCAGGTGCTAGTGGTGGATTAGTTCCAAGTTTTGCTCACGGTATGGCTCAAGGTAATACTATGAAAGCTGCCCTACAAGATATCATCACAGAGCACTTTAATTCTGATATGTCATCTGTAGATGCTGCTAACGCTTTAGCTGACTCAGTTTTAGCTAATATGTAGTACATAAAAATTAAAAGGCCACTTTTGATAAAGTGGCCTTTTTTTTTAAATCTAAAAATAAAAAATATTTATAATGTTCAAGTGGTTAGAAAAAAATTTACCTAAAATTGTAATGGCTCCGGCTGTCGGTTTGATTGGCTGGTTCGTTTATGGGTTTGTACTTTGGACTTTATATATATCTTTTACAAATTCTAAAATTTTACCAAAGTATGAACTTTGGGGATTTGGACAGTATGAAAAACTTTGGGCATCAAGAAAATGGCTTATTGCAGTAGATAATTTGCTTATTTTTACAGCACTATTTTTAATCTTTTGTGTTGTTATAGGAATAATTCTTGCAATTTTTTTAGACCAAAAAATCAGGGCAGAAGGTTTGCTAAGAACTATTTATTTGTATCCAATGGCGCTATCTTTTATCGTTACAGGAACCGCATGGAAATGGATATTAAATCCAACTTTAGGTATCCAAAAAATGTTTAGAGACTGGGGTTTCGAGAACTTCACCTTTGATTGGTTAGTAGATAGGGAGATGGCCATTTATACCATAGTTATAGCAGGTGTTTGGCAATCTGCAGGGTTTGTGATGGCGCTATTTTTAGCTGGTTTAAGGTCGGTTGAAGATGAAATTGTTAAGGCAGCAAAAATAGATGGTGCAAGTTTATTTACAGTTTACTGGAAGATTTTACTTCCAATGATGAGACCTGTATTTTTTACAAGTTTTGTAATTTTAGTTCATATATCTATAAAAAGTTATGATCTTATCGTAGCACTGACACAAGGTGGCCCAGGTATATCAACAACTATGCCCGCTTTATATATGACTCAAACTGCATTTCATAAAAGCCAGGTTGGCTTATCTGCAGCGAGCGCGATGATGATGTTTATGGCTGTAGCTGCTGTAATTATCCCATATTTATATTCAGAATTAAGGAGAGAAAATGCAAGATAGTTTAAAATCCTCTTCTTATCAGCAATTAGAACAAAAATCTAAATATACAAACATGTTTTTGAGATGGTTTTTATATTTTATTTTAATTCTTTTTGCTTCTTATTTTATTTTTCCACTTTATGTGATGATTGTTACTTCGTTAAAGACAATGGAAGAGATCCGTCAAGGAACACTTTTAAGTTGGCCAAGTGGATTAAATTTGGAATCTTGGGCTGTAGCTTGGGGTGGTAGAGGATATGGAGCTGGTGATACTTTTTTAAGACCATATTTTTGGAATTCAATCAAGATGGTTGTACCAGCAGTATTTTTTTCAACATTTATTGGAGCGATGACAGGTTATGTTTTAACTAAATGGAGATTTAAAGGAGATCAGTGGGTTTTTCTTTTTTTATTATTTGGATGTTTCATACCTTTTCAAGCAATATTGCTACCAATGGCTAGAACCCTTGGAGTATTAGGAATTTCAAATTCAGTAATCGGGTTAGTTTTAGTTCATACAGTTTATGGAATACCTTTTACCACATTATTTTTTAGAAATTATTATATTTCAGTTCCAACAGAATTAGTTAAAGCTGCTAGAATAGATGGAGCTGGATTTTTTAAAATATTTTTCAAAATTTTACTTCCAATATCAGCACCAATTATTGTCGTAACAGTAATTTGGCAGTTCACACAAATTTGGAATGATTTTTTATTTGGATCAACTTTCTCATTTGGAGAAGCAGCACCTATACAAGTTGCGTTAAATAATATGGTTTTATCAAGTACAAGTGTAAAAGAATATAATGTAGATATGGCTTCAGCAATTATAGCCGGCATTCCGACACTTATAGTTTATGTGTTGGCAGGTAAATATTTTATTAGAGGATTAACTTCAGGAGCAGTGAAAGGATAACAATGAAAACGTTAAAAATTGAAGAACTATCGAAAAACTTTGGATCGACTGAGGTTTTAAAAAAAATTAATTTAGAAATAGATGAAGGAAATTTCCTAGTTCTTTTAGGACCATCTGGATGTGGAAAATCAACTTTATTAAATATTATTGCAGGATTAGAAACGATTAATGAGGGTGATGTTTTTATAGATGATTATAATGTTAGCAAAGTAGAGCCAAAAGACCGTAATATTGCTATGGTTTTTCAATCTTACGCTCTGTATCCATCTATGAATGTTAAGGAGAATATGATTTTTGGTCTCAAACAGGCAAAAACATCAAAGGAAAAAATACAAGAACAGTTAGAAAAAGTCTCAAAATTTCTACAGGTAGATCAATTGTTAGAAAGAAAACCTTCTCAATTATCTGGAGGGCAACGACAACGTGTTGCTATTGGCAGAGCTCTCGTAAGGGAACCAAGAATATTTTTATTTGACGAACCTTTATCTAACTTAGATGCAAAGCTACGGGTTGAAATGAGGAGAGAAATAAAAAAACTTCATCAACAGCTAAAAACAACAGTTGTTTATGTGACTCATGATCAAACAGAGGCAATGAGTTTGGGTACTAACATTGCAATTATGAATCATGGAGTAATTCAACAAAATGATACTCCTGAAAAGATTTACAATAAGCCAAGCAATACTTTTGTTGCAGACTTTATTGGATCACCATCAATGAATCTAATTAAGGGAATCTTAAAAGTAAATTCAGGAGACTTATTATTTACAGTGAGTGGATCAAATTTAGAAATTCCAATTAAAGATTATGATTTTAAAGATAAATCAAATTTAAATAATAAAGAAGTTTTCTTTGGTATTAGACCAGAACATATTTTCTTTAAAAAATTTAATGAAAGTGATTTTGAAATTAATTTAAGAGCAGATCTTAGTGAGTACATAGGTCATGAGCAAATAATGACATTTGACTATGCAAATCAAGAAGTTTTAGCTAAATTCCCATCTACAATTAAAATAGATCTGGGGAAAGAAACAAAATTATACTTTGATTTAACACAAGCATCTTTATTCGATGCTCAAACAGAGGAAAGAATATAGTATGAAAGTAAAATATTCAGATTTAAAAAATAAAAGAATATTTATAACTGGTGGAGGTTCAGGGATTGGGGCATCAATCGTTGAGCATTTTTGTGAACAAGGAAGTGAAGTTTATTTTGTTGATATTGATTTAAAAGAAACCAAAAAATTATTAAACAAAATAAAAAAAAATAAATTTAGATTACCGACATTTATAGAGTGTAATTTATTAGATATTAATAAATTAGAAAAAATTATTAAAAAAATTATTTCTACCAAAGGGCCTATACATGCTTTAATCAACAATGCAGCAAATGATGATAGACACTCTACAGATCAGGTTGATGAAAAATATTGGCAAAACAGAATGGATGTTAATTTAAAACATTATTTTTTTGCAGCTAAGGCTGTCATAAAAGGAATGAAAAAAATTAAAGCAGGATCTATTGTAAATTTAAGTTCAGTATCATGGATGTTGGGAGAAGGAGATAAAGTAGTTTATGAGACTGCTAAATCTGCTGTTGTAGGTTTAACAAGATCATTTGCTCAAGAATATGGAAAATACAATATTAGAACAAATTCAGTTGTACCTGGTTCAATTGCAACTGAAAGACAAATTAAACATTGGTTAACACCAAAATATAAAAAGCTTATTTTAGACAGCCAAGCTTTAAAAAGACAGTTAAAACCAAACGATGTAGCTCAGTTAGTGATGTTTTTAGCATCAGATCAATCATCTGGATGTACAAAACAAAGCTTTATTGTTGATGGTGGCATAACTTGATCTAGGTGAAAGTTGAAAGCTCTACAATTCAAAATAACTTTCTAAGAGTTCAAACTCTTAATTACGGCGCCAGTCTTTTTGAAGTTTATCATAAGAAAAAAAAAGTAAATTTAATTTTAAATTTAGGATCAAAAGAAAACTATCGGTATAAACACCCAAATGTCGGATCGACTTGTGGAAGATATGCGGGTAGAATTTCTAATTCAAAATTTAAGATAGGTAATAAAAAATTTATATTAAATACAAATGAGGGAAAAAATACACTTCATGGGGGTAAAATTGGTTTCTCAATCCTACCATGGAAAAAATTAAATCATACAAAAGATAAAATAGTATATCAAATTCATTCAACAGATAAAGATCAAGGCTTTCCAGGCAATTTAATTGTCAATTGTACTTATCAATTAAGAAACAAATTTTTGATTATAAAGTATGAATACACATCTAATAAAAGCACTCATGTTAATTTAACCAATCATAGTTATTGGAATTTAGAACAAAATAAAAAAAATATGATTTATAATCATGAGTTAAAATTAAACTCTTCTAAATATCTTCGAATAAATAAAAATCTAATCCCAACTGGTAGATTCGAAAATGTAAAAAAATCTATTTATGATTTTTTAAATTTTGAAAACATTGGTAAAAAATTAAATTATTTTAAAACTAAAAACCTCAATAATAAATTTAAAGGTTTTGACACAACTTTTGTTGTAAAAAGAAATAATAGAAATTATGTTGGAACTTTAAAAAATAATAATACGAATATTCAAGTTGATTTTTTTTCAAATTTACCTGGTGTTCAACTTTATTCAGCACAAAATCTAAATTATAAAAAAAAATTATTTCCTTATCAAGGCATTTGTTTAGAAACACAATATTTTCCTGATGCACCCAATAAAAAAAATTTTCCAAGTACTTTAATTAAACCTAATAAGAGGTATACATGCTTTACAAAAATTAAAATTAATTAATTTATGAGTAAAAAAATTAATATCTCAATCGTTGGAACGGGATTAATGGGTTTACAACACATAAAAGCTATTCAAAAATCAAAGAAAGCAAATCTTCATTCAATAGTAGACATTAGTAATAATGCTAAAAATTTATCAAAAAAATATAAAATTCCATTGTATTCAAAAGTATCAGAGCTTTTAAGTTCAAAAAAACTTGATGCTGTAATAGTTGCTACCCCTAATCAATTGCATGAAAAACATACTGTAAGTTTTTTAAAAAATAAAATACCTGTCTTGTTAGAAAAACCTATTTCAGACAACATTCAATCAGCAAAAAAAATTATAAGTAGCGCATACAAAAATAAAACTCCATTGCTAATTGGATATCATCGTCGACACAATTCAATAGTCTCTAAAGTAAAAGACGTAATTAACAAAGGTAAATTAGGTAAAATTGTTTCTGCAAATGTTTTGTGTTGGTTGTATAAACACAAAGCATATTACAAAGAAAAATGGAGAGTTAGTAAAGGTGGTGGGCCTTTGGGTATCAATTTAGTTCATGACATTGATATGATTTGTTATTTATTGGGTTCAATAAAATATGTTCAAGCATTTACAACAAATATAACCAGAAAATTTAAAGTAGAAGATACAGCTACAATAAGCTTGATCTTTAATTCAGGAGCACTTTGTACATTAAATTTATCAGATACAATTGTTGCACCATGGAGTTATGAATTAACCGCTGGAGAAAATCCTGCATATCCAATTACAAACCAATCTGCATATATGATAGGAGGCACAAAAGGTTCTTTACAGTTTCCAAATCTTAAATATTGGTTCTATAAAAAAGAACGAAGTTGGTGGAACAAGATTTTTGTCAATGAAGATAAAAACAAAAAAGATGACAATACATTAGTAAACCAAATTGACCATTTTGCTGATGTAGTGAGTAAAAAAGCTAAACCAAAAGTGGATGGTAATGATGGTTTAATTTCTCTCAAAATTTTTGCAGCAATAACTAAAAGTGCAAAAACCGGTAAAAAAGTAAGAATATAAAATTTTTATTAAAATTTAAATCATTTATTGTTTTGACATATTTTATTTGTTAACTTTTTATATGAAAAAAATTATATTACTTGCTTTATTTAGTTTGTTATTTTTCTCAAATTCAAATGCAGCATGTGATGATCCTTTAACAGAAGGTGTAGATTATTCTAATTGTAGATTTTCAGACTCTCAAGATTTACAAGGTAGCTATCTTCCAAATTCAAACCTTTCTTTTGCAAGTTTTATTCAAGTAAATTTTGATAAAAGTATTATGATGACATCAAATTTATCATTTGGAACTTTCCCAGAGTCTACATTCGTAAGAGCCAATCTTTATGAATCGGTTTCTATAGGTGCAAATTTTGAAAAAACTAATTTTACTGGAGCTAACTTAACTAGAGTTGATTTTATGGGCGCAACATTGATTGAAGCCAATTTTCAAAACTCCAATTTAATGGAAGCTAATTTTACATCATCTAATATTATGAATGCTAATTTTGATGGAGCTAATTTAACTGGAGCTACTTGGACTAATGGTCAAAAGTGTGGTCCAGAGTCGATTGGTACTTGTAAACAATAATTAATGAACACCTCAGTTAATACTGATGATGTTATTTTTAATTTTTTTAAACAAATTTGTGATGAAAAAGATGATCAAAAATGTATCGAGCTCGGGAAAGAATGGATAAAAGCAATGGAAACAAATTTGTCTGAAATGGAGAAAAACTTAAATGGAGCTGATTACATTAAACATAAAGATGATATTCAAAGTAATAGAAATCATCTTAATAGCTTAAAAAATAAAACTTCATCTGAGTGGAGAGAATACGCTACACAATGTATGATCGAAATAATGAACCACAAAAATCAGAAATAATTAAATTTTAAAAAGACTTTCCTTAATAAAAAAAATATATTAAATATATAAATAAGGGGTGTCTTAACAGACTGAGATCATACCCAAAGAACCTGTCCGGTAATTCAGAAAGGGATAAAATGGATAAAACATATTTTTTAAATCAATCAACCTCATTAATATTAGTTATTACAATTAGTTTAATATTTGCTTTCTTGGGAATTTTTTATTCTAAAAAATTTAAAGGAATTAATAATTATTTAACTGCAAATAGAAACATTGGTTTATTTTCACTTACTACAAGTCTTGTAGCATCTGCTTTAGGAGCCTGGATTCTATTTGGTCCAGTTGCAGCTGCAACATGGGGCGGAGTAGGTGCTGTCATTGGATATGCATTAGGCACAGCTTTTCCAATGATTTTCTTAATTTATTTTGGAAAAAAAATTAGAAAGGAGTTTCCAAAAGGGTCTTCTTTAGTTGAGTTTATGAGAAAGAAATTTAGCAAAAGCCTATTTAAGTTAATTTTGTTAATGACAATCTTTTATATGTTTATTTTTCTTTGTGCAGAGGTAACAGCGGTTGCTGTGTTAATCAATTATATATCTGGAACAGAATTGTGGATTACAGCATTCATAGTTTTGGTAGCTACCCTAAGCTATACTCTTTATGGGGGACTAAGAGCATCAATATTTACTGATAATATTCAAATGATTGTAATTGGTGTTTTATTATTTGTTTTGATTTCAATCATCAGTTCATCTTCAGGAGAAAATTTTTCTTTTTCTTTAGTTAATGAGAAAAACCCTCAATTATTAAGTTCAAAATATGTTACAGGATACACTGCTGGATTAACTTTTTTTATAGCAGTTGCAGCAACCAATTTATTTCATCAAGGAAATTGGCAAAGAGTATACGCAGCAAAAAATTATCAAACATTAAAAAGTGGCCTGATAATTTCTTTCTTTGTTATTGTTCCAATAGTTTTCTTAATGGGTTTTATTGGAATGGTTTCATTTTCAATTGATCCATCTGTCAGACCTGATTTAGGATTTTTTAATTTATTATTAAAAGATCAAATAGAAATTTTGTCCTTATTGATCGTTATCCTTGGTCTTGCATTGACAATTTCGACTGTTGATACTTTGGTTAATGCTATTTCTAGTTTGTTTGTAGTTGATGGTAAAGCAACTTTTAACTTAGAAAAAAAAACTAATTATTTTAAAATATCTAAATATTTCATTTTAATCTTGTCTGTAATCGCTTTTGGTGTTGCTTCAAAAGGATTTGATATTTTATATTTATTCTTACTTGCAGATTTATTTTGTTGTGCATTTGTAGTGACTGTTTTTTATAGTTTCTATAACAAAGTAAATGAAAATACCGCTTATGTTTCAATTATAATTGGTCTTGTTTCTGGATTTTTAATTTTTCCATTTCCAGATTTTTCCAAAAGTTTATTAGTGGGAGTATTTTTTCCTACAGATTTATTTTCACCTTTTATAGCTCAATCTTTATTATTTTTATCTTTTTTAATTGCAACTTTCTTGCCAGTAATAATTTTGAAAATTAAATTTAGATAGAGGATTTTAAAGCGTCATAAATAAGTTCTTTGGTGGTCTCACCAATACTTCTATAAACTTCTTTATTATCTTTAAAAATTAAAAGTGTTGTTTGATATTGAACATTAAAAAATTGAGCAATTTCTTTATTTGTTACATCAAAAGCAAAGTATTCCATATTATCAAAATCTTTTTTTGCTTTTTTTAACACTTCCATTTGACCTGCGCACGATGTGCAATATTTAATCCAAGAACTTACCACAACTACTTTTCCTTCTGACAGAGCTTTATCGAACAATTCTTTACTGTAAGTAGTTTCTTTTCCAATTGCTTTGGTGCTAAATGTTAATACAAAACAGATAAATACTAAAAATTTTTTCATTGGTAAAATTTAGGAAAATTTAAATTTATTGTAATACCATAAATTGTCTCTATATATGCTTATCAACATGTCAAATGATCAAATAAACATAAATAACCTGTCAAAAGTATACGACAATGGTTTTGAAGCATTAAAAAACATAAATCTTAATATTAAAAAAGGTGAAATTTTTGCAATGCTTGGACCAAATGGCGCAGGAAAAACAACTCTAATAAGTATTATCTGTGGGATAGTAAGACCATCTTCTGGAAAGGTTACAGTAGACGAATTTGATATAATTGATGATTATAGAGAAACAAGATCAAAAATTGGTTTAGTCCCACAAGAGCTTACTCTAGAACAATTTGAAACCGTATTTAATAACGTTTCCTATTCTAGAGGTTTGTATGGAAAGAAACCTGACGCAAAACATATTGAGAAAGTTTTAAAAGATTTAAGTTTATGGGATAAAAAAGATTTACGACTTAGACAATTGTCTGGAGGAATGAAAAGAAGGGTTTTGATTGCAAAAGCATTATCTCATGAACCAACTATTTTGTTTTTAGATGAACCAACTGCTGGTGTAGATGTTGAGTTAAGACAAGACATGTGGAAAGTTGTTGAGAGTTTAAGAAAAACTGGCGTTACAATAATCTTAACTACACACTACATAGAAGAAGCAGAGGCTATTGCGGATAGAGTGGGAGTAATTAATCAGGGAGAAATCATAGTTGTTGATGAAACAAAAGAATTATTAAAGAAAATGGGTCATAAAAAACTTACAGTAGACTTACAAGAAGAGGTCAAAGAGATACCAAATAGTTTAGAAAAATATAATCTTGAAATTGGAAAAGATAAAATATCCATTGATTATACTTACAATGTTCAAGCAAAACAAACTGGTATTACAAATTTACTTCAAGATTTAAAAGATGCAGGATTTAAATTAAAAGATTTAAAAACGGAACAAAGCACTTTAGAAAAAATTTTTGTAAGTTTAGTAAAGGAAAATAAAAATGTTTAATTATTATGCTTTTAAAGCAATTTATCTTCATGAGATGGATAGATTTAGACGAACATTAATGCAATCTTTATTATCACCAGTATTATCTACTTCTTTATATTTTATTGTTTTTGGTTCAGTAATCGGAGGCTATGTTGAAAATATTGATGGCATTAGTTATGGATCATATATTGTACCTGGTTTGTTGATGCTTACATTATTAACTCAATCAATAAGCAACACATCTTTTGGTATTTTTTTTCCTAAATTTAATGGAACAATTTATGAAATTTTAGCAGCACCAATATCAACATTAGAAATAGTTCTTGCATTTGTAGGTGCAGGAGCAACTAAAACTTTAATTGTAGGTTGTATGATATTTATTACCTCAACTTTTTTTGTTGAAGTTGAAGTAAAATTCCCAATATTAATGATTTTTCTTTTAGTGTTAGTTTCATTTACTTTTGCATTGTTCGGTTTTTTAATTGGATTGATGAGTTCTAATTTTGAACAAATGTCAATTATACCTACTCTTGTTATAACTCCCATGGTTTTTTTAGGTGGAAGCTTATATTCTTTAGATATGCTTCCTGAGTTTTGGCAAATAGTTACGTATTTTAATCCAGTAGTATATTTGATTAATGGACTAAGATTTTCTTTTTATGGAGTATCAGATTTTAATATATGGACAAGCGTTGGTTTAATGTTAAGTTTTTTGGTTATTTGTATAGTGATAGTAACAAGTCTTCTTAAAAAAGGTTATAATATAAAAGCATAAATAATGATTAAATATATTCTTCCAGCAATTATTATTTTTTTGATTGTTTTGTTCTGGGAGAAAATAACTGAATTTGTTGAGAAAAAGTTCAACATTAAGCTTAATTATATTGTTGTTAGCTCCATTATTGCTGCAATAGCAGTTATCCTTTTACTCCTAAATTACTAGGATTCATGAACAGTCTGGAAGTTACAAATTTTAAAATTGAGGAAACTGAGGGAGTTTTTACCTTTAAAAATGAAAATACAACAATAGGCTTTGTTAGATTTAATGAAAAAGGTGAGGTAGAGTATATTTTTGTTAATCCAATTTTTAGAAAACAAGGGTTAGCAACTAAACTATTACAATTAGTAAAGCAAAAAACTGGAAAAGAAATAATACTTCAGGAACCAATTAGCCCTTTAGGATCTAAATTATTAAAATCATTATATAAATGGAAATAAACTTATTATTTTTTTTCACAGTTGTACCCGCCATAATTTTATACGGAATTGCAAAATCAGGCTTAGGTGGATCCATGACTTTAATTTCTGTTCCGTTAATGACAATAGTGATGCCGTTAAATCAAGCTTTGGGAATTATTTTACCGATTTTAATATTTTCAGATTTCATTGCTGTTTATAAATATAGAAAGGAATTTGACTTAGGAACTTTAAAATTAATGGTTCCATTTGCAGCTATTGGGATATTTATTGGATCATTAACTTTTTCATATTTTTCAGAGGAATTACTAAAATTCATAATTGGAGTTATGGGCTTCTTGTTTGCTGGTCATTATTTTTTTTTTAAAAAAAATAAAGAAAAAAAATCAGAAAAAAACCTTTTTAAAGGTGGTACTTGTTCGGTAATTGCAGGATTTACAAGTTTTTGCGTTCATGCAGGAGGAACTCCAACTAGCCTTTATTTACTTCCACTTAGAATGAAAAAAGAAATTTATGTAGGTACAAGAATATTTTTTTTCACTTTTGTAAACCTAATTAAACTTCCTTTGTATATTAATTTGTCTATGACAAATTTTGAGTCTTTTAAACAGTCAGCAACATTGTTTCCAGTTGCATTGCTTGGAATATTAATTGGATATCAATTACTTAAAATTATAGAGGAAAAATTATTTTACAATATTTTATATGCTTTAATTTTTGTTACTAGTGCAAAGCTTTTGTATGATTACCTGGTATGATTTAATAACGCATTAAAATTTCAATATAAGTGTTAGATAATAATTATTATAAAAATGAAAAAAAAATTTAAACCAAGAATTAAAGCAAGATTAAGAAAAAATAGACAAGCTTTAAGTAAAAATATTGATAATTTTTTTGGATGGGTAAAAGGTGCAAAACTTGTTGAGCTTAAAGAATGTAATCCTGAAGAGGATCCTGTTAGACCAGAATTAGATAACAAATTTAGAACAGGATATGGAAGAAAGATATTTGGTGTCGAATATCAAGGAGAAATTCATGCTGTAATGTGTTTTGCTTATACAAATGAAATTCCAAAAAGTGTTGAAGAGTTAGAAAAATTAAGCACTGATGCATTTCTTCAAACAGCAATGAGAGATCAATCAGGTGGTCAAATAGCAATTGCTTATACTGTCTGGTCCAAAAAAAAGGGTGGGGGAAAATTAATTGTAAAAGAAGTTTTTAAAAATATAAAAAAATCAAATCATTTAAATAGATTGGTAACCCTTTCACCTCTAACAGAAATGGCAACAAATTTTCATGAGAGAAATGGTGCTAAATTAATTCAAATTAATGAAACTACACAAAATTTTGAATATAAAGTTATGTAACAATGAAAATTATTAAACTTTATTTTATAGTATTTTGTACTTTATTTATTTTACCTTATTCTGCAGTTATGGCTTATGAAGAAGCAAATTATAAAGTTGTCTCTAAAAATGAAGTTTATGAGATTAGAAAATATTCTGATCGTTTAGCGGTGGAAACAATGAAATCTGGAATAGATAGTAATTTTAGAAAGTTATTTAATTACATTTCAGGTAGAAACGATACCCAAGAAAAAATTAAAATGACTACCCCAGTTACTCAGGTTGAGAAAAATGGAAATATGAGTATGCAATTTTACTTGCCCTATAAATTTAATTCAGAAAATGCACCAAATCCTAGCAGGGAAGACGTTAAAATTGTTAATATCGAGGGAGGACACTACGCGGTGTTGAGATATTCTGGACGAGCATCAGATGGAAACTTTCTTAAGCATAAAGAAATTTTAGAAAAAGAGTTACAAAAAAATAACATATCAATTATAAGCCCACCAATTAGAGCAACTTATGATAGCCCATTTACCCTTCCAATGAATAGAAGAAACGAAGCTATGTTTAAAGTCGAAATAAATTGAAGAAATCAAAATTTAAAGCAATGGTATTATCTTGTTTGGATCCGAGGTTTCAACATTTAGTTTATAATCATTTAAAGAAAAAAAAATTAACAGGAAAATATAGTGCATTCACAATTGCAGGTGCAGCTATTGGTGTAACACATAATAAATTTAAAAAAT
>CABYSP010000014.1 GCA_902521675.1 uncultured Pelagibacteraceae bacterium | reverse complement strand
TCAGAGCAATATTGGACAGTGGTTATGGGATTAAAAATGATGTCGGGTTCTATTGTTCATCGTTTTGCTTTTGTGATGATGTCTATGGTTCCACCAATTTTAATTATAATTGTGTTGCAGAAACATTTTATTAAGGGGGTTTTTCAAGATAAATGAAAATTAAACCACTTCAAATAATTGCTCATATTATTTTAATATTAGGGGTATTGTTAATGGTAGTTCCTATTTGGATATCTTTTGCAAGTTCTTCACATGACTCTATAACTATACTGACGGAAGGTATGAAGTTTCATATAGGTGATCAGCTAGCAAGAAACTATAACGAAGTTTTAAATGAAAAAGGTGGTTGGTCAGAAGAAGTGACTGCTGCAAAAATGTTTATTAATAGTTTTATAATGGCATTAGGGATTGCAACACTTAAAGTAGTTATTTCTGCAATGTCAGCATATGCTTTGGTTTATTATAGATTTAAATTAGCTGTACCAATTTTTTGGTTAATCTTTATTACTCTACTTGTTCCTTTGGAGGTAAGAATTTTTCCAAGCTATAAAATTGTATCTGAGTTAGGTTTAACAAATTCATACACAGGCCTTATTCTTCCGTTAGTTGCTTCAGCTACAGCAACTTTTTTCTTCAGACAATTTTACAAAACAATTCCAGATGAACTTTTGGAGTCGGCAAAATTAGATGGAGCAAATGCTTGGAGTTTTTTCATAGATTTCTTGGTACCACTATCAAAAACTATGATAGCAGCAATGTTTATCTTTATGTTCGTATATGGATATAGCCAATATTTATGGCCGCTAATAATGACAACTGCAGAAGAATATTGGACTGTTGTAATGGGAATGAAAATTATTTACACAGAAAGCTATGAAGGAGTTGCTTTGCCAAGAACAGCAGAAAGATTTGCATATATAATTTTATCAATGATCCCACCAGTTTTAGTGGTAGTATTTTTACAAAAATGGTTCATAAAAGGATTAATTCAAACGGAGAAATAAATGAGTTTTTTAGATTTAAAAAATGTGACTAAGATTTATCCAAACGGAACTAAGGCTGTTCACGAAACTTCATTAAGTGTAGATGAAGGAGAGTTTATGGTTTTTGTAGGACCAAGTGGATGTGGAAAATCAACTTTATTAAGAATGGTTGCAGGTTTAGAGGACATTACAGAGGGTGATATTAATCTTGATGGAAAATTAATTAATGAAGTTGATCCATCTGAGAGAGATGTAGCAATGGTGTTTCAGAACTATGCATTATACCCACATATGAATGTGTATAATAATTTGGCTTATGGTTTAAAAAACAGAGGAATTGATAAAGAAACAATTGAGCAAAAAGTAAATGATGCAGCTAAGCTGTTACAAATTTCAGATTATTTACAGAGAAAACCTTCAATGTTATCTGGAGGTCAAAGACAAAGGGTTGCTATGGGAAGAGCAATTGTAAGAAATCCAAAAATATTCTTATTTGATGAACCTCTTTCAAACTTAGATGCAAAATTAAGAATTCAGATGAGACTTGAAATTAAAAAACTTCAACAAAAGGTTGGAGTAACAAGTATATTTGTTACACATGATCAAGTTGAGGCCATGACACTTGCTGACAGATTGGCAGTAATTAATAATGGAATTATTGAACAGCTTGGAACTCCTATTGAGATATATGATAATCCAAAATCTTTATTTGTTGCTGGTTTTATTGGTTCACCTCAAATGAATTTTTTAAATGGTAATTTAAAAAATAAAACATTATCTGCAGAAGGTTTTGAAATTAAAGATGTTAATACTGACTTTGAGGGTGAGGTTACATTAGGAATAAGACCTGAGCATTTAGTACAATCTGAGAGTGGTTTAATTAATTTAACAGTAGACTTAGTGGAACAGCTTGGTTCGGATAATATTGTTTATGGTCAATTGAAAAATAAAAAAGACTTTTGTTATAGGTGTCCAGGAAATCAAACTGTTGAAAAAGATTCTAATTTAAGAGTAAATATGGAGAACAATAAATATTATATTTTTGATAAAAGTACTGGCAAAAGAGTTAATTAAATTTGATTTTAAGTAAACCAAATCATATAAAAATTTATGGTCATCGAGGAGCTAGAGGTGATCTTCCTGAAAATACTTTAGAGAGTTTCAAATATTTATTTGATAATAATTTTAGTGGATTAGAAGTAGATATTTTATTTTCTAAAGATTCGGTGCCAGTAATTACCCATGATTTTTTCTTAGACAGAGATCAGACTAAAGACTTAGATGGTAATTGGATAGAAGATGAATATATGAAAATTAATAGTAAAACTTATAAAGAATTATTAAATTATGATATAGGAGCTGTTAATAAATTATCTAGTTATGGCAGAAGATTTTTAAATCAAAAAAGTTTAGAAAACCAGAGAATACCAAATTTAAACAAATTATTTAAATTATTAAAATCTTATGAAACTGAAGATTTAATAATTAATTTAGAATTTAAGTCTAGTCCATTAATTAGCAATCTAGTTCCTGAACCTATTGAGATTGTAAAACTTGTAAAGCAAGAAATAGAAGTCTCTAATTTAAGCGATCGAATTTTAGTTTCTTCCTTTGATTGGAGAGTTTTAAAAGAATTTAAATTACAATTACCAAAAATTTCTAGAGGTTATTTATCAACACAACAAGAATTAAAAAAAACAAGGAAAAATATTTATGAAAATTCACCTTGGATGGGGTTTATTCCATTTTTTAATAACAGTGAAATTCCAGAAGTTATAAATAATTTAGGTGGAATTGCTTGGCATCCTTTTTACAAAGATATAAAAAAAAAAAATATTGAAGAAGCACACAATCATGGACTAGTGGTAAATACTTGGACTGTAAATAGAGAAAGCGACATGATGCGGATGATTGAATATGGTGTAGATGGTATATTTACAGATTATCCTCTAAGGCTGAAAGAACTTTGTGAAAAAGAAAATAAAAAATGGTTTTAGTATATTTTAATGGATTTAAACATAGTTAATAATGAGGAAAAGTTTTTAGCAGGTAAACTTGAAGGTTACACTTTAAAAGGTGCTGAAAATAAATTTGACAACAAAGGAAACCCTATATCATTTCCAGGCTGCACAATAATTTGCAATATTCCTATTAATACCGATTTATCTAATCAAATTATTAGTTTCCAAAAAAAAATAGAAAATTTTAATCCTAAAAAAACTTATTTCTATTTACCTCCATCTAGTTTTCATATGACATTATTTGATTGTTGTAATTTAAATACAAAAAACACCAATTATTGGCCATCCGATATAGATCCTGATATGGATTATAAAGATATAGCTGTTGAATTAAATAAAAAAATTGAAAATTATAATTTTCCAAAACAATTTAATCTTAAACTAAAAACTTTTTTTGGTGGTTATAGTATTATTTTAGTACCCTTTTCTGAAAAGGATGAAAAAATTCTAAGAAATTGTAGAGATGAACTTAGTAGCTTGTTAAAAATTAAATTTGAAAATCATCAAAGATATACTTTCCATATTACTTTAGCTTATATTTTGAGACAACTTAATGAGACTGAAATAAAAAACTTAATTGAATTTAATAAACAATTATCCTCTGACTTTAATAAAAAATTTCCAAAAATTACTTTCACAAAACCTGAAATGTATACTTTTAAAGATATGCTGGAGTTTAAAAGTATTAATTCTTAAAGCCTGTAATAGTTTTTTTTTTTTAGAAATGACATTTGATTTTTATATAAATGTAATTTTAAAGATTTATTACAATAAACTTTAATGTGATTTAATTTTTTTGAAGTTCGTAGATAGAAATATAATGTTTCTTCTTAGGGAGTGGGATTATGGTCGGAACTTTAGTCAATCTTGGTTTTATTGATTTATTTCCAACAATTATATTTTTGTCATAATTATCTAAATTAACCTCAGGATGAGGGTTTCCATCATTGATTAATGGCCACGCATCACAAGCTCTATATCCAAATAAAATTAACGGTCTTGAGTTATTCATTTGATTGTGTCCAGACCCATGAATTGATCTACAATGAAAAAATACTACTGTTCCGGCCGTTCCAGTTATTGAAACACTATCTTTAGTTCCTATTCTATTTTTCTTAGTATCTATTTTTCCAACAAAATAATTTTCTTTGCTGTGGTGGCTGTACAATTTCTTTTTGTGTGAATTCTTTATTATTTTAAGTGGCCCATTTTTTTCATAACAATCATCTAAATATATACCAACTGTAATTAAATCATCGTTTGTATGAGGGTAAAAAGCCCAATCTTGGTGCCATCCAATTTCACTTCCTTTTTTCTTATTTGGAAGCTTAAAATTTAATTTACCTAGATGAAATCTAACTGTTCCACCTAATAATTTTTTAGCTATAGATATAATCTTTTTATCTCTAGACAATTCATAGAAAACTTTATGTCTGTTCTGAGGATTATTTAGTCTTAAAATTTCTTTATTTTTTGAAGAACCTGAATTGTAGACAAAATGGTAATTATCATAGGATTGCGTTCCATTTGCACCATTACCATTTTTTTTCTTTTTCTCTTTTGAAATTACTTCATTAACAACTTTATTTATTTTATTTATCTTTGTTTGAGAAATTAAATTTTTTTTAACAAGAAAGCCATTTTTTTTAAATAAATTTAAATCATTCATCATATCTTATTATATGAAACAAGAAAAAATTCTCTACAATAATTAACAATTTTTATTCTAAATCATTAATGTCATTTTCACTTATTTCATCTATAGGTTTATGAATTTTCCAGTTTTTAGTAGATCCATCTATTGATCTAGCAGTTATTACTGTCTCGGTTGGGGGACAATCAGGTTCATGACAATTTAATTCTGCAATGCTTAAAATTGTACTTTCTGATATTTCATATTTTTTTATAAAATAATTTTTTAAATTCTGAATTGTTTCTAAATTTGGTTTTTTTTTATTAAACATTTTTTTATTGATCCCAAATTGAAGTCCACAAAGTATTTCCACTCATGTCACCAATAAATATACTTGATTTATCGTCAGTCATTGCGATTGCACTAACTTCAGAACCTGTGAAACTTCTAATTATTATAGTGTTATTCTCATTTTCAATTTGAGATAAAAAAACAGAACCATCACTCAAACCAGCAAAAATTGCTTTTTCATTAGGGAATGGTTCTATAAATGTAACTTGTTTATTTCCTATATAAGGAAGACAGATAGGTTTACGACCCATTGGTCCTTCACCATCAAAAGGCCAACATATTGCATCTATTGCTCCTGATGTTGCCAAGTAACTTGTATCATCTATGAAAGCAAAACTTTTAACTTTTGAGCCATATCCTGACATAGCAAAATCAAGTTTATCTTTTAAACGCCAGCAACGAAGTACATTTTCTTGCATGGAAGTTACCAAGTATTTACCATCTGGGCTAAAACTCACTTTATTGTGAGAACCTTTCCAATCTAATTTTGTTGATTTCCACTTATTGCTGTAATCTTTTTTCCAAACTGTAACACCTCCGTATCTAGATACAGCCAACCGTCTTCCTTTAGCATCAAATGCCAAACCTCCAATTGTACTATCATGATTTAAAGATTTTGGTTCTTTTTTATTTTTATCCCAATAATAAACTACCTTACCCGAAGAACAAACTAGGTTTCCATTATGTGCTGCAACATGATCTACCCATCGTGAACCAAAGTTTGTAACTTCATTTATTTCTCCGTTAAGTGAAATTTTTAAAAAATAACCATCATCACCACCAGTTAAAATATTATCACCATCCTTTGCCATACAAAGAATCACACCTTTATGAGCCTTTAAAGTTTTGTGTTTTTCTCCAGAACTGAAAATTCTTATAGTACCATCGCCAAAACCAGCAGCTATATAATTACCAATTGAAACTGCACAGGTTACTGGAACTCCAATTTCTAACTGAATTCCTCTTTGCTCAAATTTAGTTTTATCTAACTGTGGAAATTGATTTAAATCAGTTGTCATTCTGATTTACAGGCTTCAAATCCTTCTTTTAAATTCATGGTTTCTAGGTTACGTCCAATAAACACTAGTCTAGAGCTACGTTCTTTATCGTCTGGCCATTTTCCCATTGGAGAAGCGTCCATCAACATATGAACACCTTGAAACACATATCGATCATTTTCACCTTTGAAATCAAGTATTCCTTTAGTTCTCATAATATCTTGACCTTTTGTCTGCAAAAGTTTTCCAAACCAGTTTTGAAATTTTTCCATGTCTAGAGGTTTGTCAGATACGAATGATAAACTTGTAACATTATCATCATGCTCATGATCATGATCTGACTCAAGAAAATCTGGTTCTACCTCTAAAATACGTTTTAAACTAAATGCATCAAGATTAAGAATTTCCTTTAGTGGTGCACCACATTTTGTTGTTTTAATAATTTTAGCAAAAGGATTAATTTTACGAATTCTCTTTGTTACTTCGTCTATATTCTCATCTTTCACAAGATCTATTTTGTTTAGTAATATTACATCACCAAAAGCAATTTGTTCCTCAGCTTCGTGATGATCTTCAATTTGTGAGCTTAGATGAACTGCATCAGCAACTGTAACAATTGCATCTAGCTTTGTTTTATTTGCCACATCTTGATCTACAAAGAAGGTTTGAGCTACAGGAGCTGGATCTGCTAAACCTGTTGTTTCAACTATAATTGCATCAAGTTTATCAGCTCGCTTCATTAACCCACTAAGTATTCTAATTAGGTCACCTCTGACTGTGCAGCATATACAACCATTGTTCATTTCAAAAACTTCCTCGTCAGCATCCACCACAAGGTCATTATCAATACCTTGTTCACCAAATTCATTTACAATAACGGCGTACTTTTGGCCGTGCTGTTCCGTTAGAATTCTATTAAGAAGTGTTGTTTTTCCAGCACCAAGAAAACCTGTTAAAACAGTAACAGGTACTTGGTGCTTGTTTTCCATTAATAACGATTAGCAACCTTTAAAGGATGCTGACATGTTTCTTATTAAATCAAAGTATAATGATTTTCCTGGATTTAAAGTAGCTCCCAAAGGATCCACTACTCCAGTTTTAATATTCATATCTTTTGCAACAGCTTTAATAATATCAGGGTTAAATTGAGGCTCTGAAAATACACATGCAACTTTATCATGCTCAATTACCTCTCTAATTTCTTTTAATTGTTCTGCACCTGGCATAACATCGGTATTGACTGTAAATGCACCCAAAATATTTACATTATATCTTTCTTCAAAATATTGGTAAGCATCGTGAAATACTATAGAAGCAGTACTCTTACTTAATTCAGCTTTAACATCTTTATTAAGTTTATCGATTTCTTTAAGTGCTTTTTTTAAGTTGCTTTTATATTTAGATGCGTTTTTAGCATCGTTTTCTATTAAATGCTCAACCATTTCATTTAAGATTACTTTAGCATTCATTGGATCCAACCATATGTGTGGATCAAATTCACCGTGTGCATGACCTTCGTGTCCATCGTGATCATCATGGTCATCGTGACCATCCTTTTTACCGTGATCATCATGGTCATGATCGTCGTGGTCATCTTCTTTTTTACCGTGATCATCATGGTCATGATCGTCGTGGTCATCTTCTTTTTTACCGTGATCATCATGGTCATGATCGTCGTGGTCATCTTCTTTTTTACCGTGATCATCATGGTCGTCATGGCCGTGATCGTCATGATCATCAAAAATGTTTCTTTCTCTAAACTTTAATACCTGTAATCCTTTGATTTCCATTAATTCAATTTTTTCAGCTTTTTTAGCGATTGAATTTAATGGTTTTTCTAAAAAACTTTCTAAATCTTCTCCAACCCAGAATATTAGGTCAGCATTTTGAAGCATTTTTGCATGTGAAGGTTTCATTGCAAATCCATGAGGAGACGCATAACCATCTACAATTAAATCTGGTTTAGCAACACCATCCATTAAGTAACTGGCTAATGAATGAATTGGTTTAATAGAAGCAACTACTTTGATTTCAGCGTTTACTGATGTAAAGAATGTTAAAAATGATAGGATAGATAGTATAAAAGGTATTTTTTTTAGAGTTTTCATAATAAAATATTTAATTAGTTGTTATAATATAACATTATGTAATAATATAACATTTAGAAGTCAAGTAATATATGAGTACTGAAAACAACATATTAGTAAAATTACAAAATGCTGGTTTTAAGCAGAATAATAAGTGGTTAGTTGAGGGAGTTTCTTTAACAGTGGAGAAGGGTAAAATTGTTACACTTATTGGTCCAAATGGATCAGGCAAAAGCACTACTGCAAAAATTGCTTTGGGTATTTATAAAAATATTGAGGGTAATGTTGAAAAATACACTAACAAAGTTGGATATGTACCTCAAAAAATTTCAATAGATTGGACCCTACCTTTAAGAGTTTGTGATTTTATGTTACTTACAGAAAGCATTAGTGAAAAAGATATAGATGAGGCTTTATCATTAACTGGTGTAATTCATTTAAAAAATAAGAATTTAGGAAATCTTTCAGGAGGAGAGTTTCAAAGAGTTTTAATAGCACGAGCAATTTCAAAAAAACCTGAATTACTTGTACTAGATGAACCTGTACAAGGGGTAGATTATACAGGTGAAATAGCATTATATGAATTAATCAAAAATATTTCAGATACTTTGAGTTGTGGTATTTTATTAATTTCACATGATTTGCATACAGTTATGACAGCAACTGATCATGTGGTTTGTTTAAATGGCCACGTATGTTGTTCTGGATCACCAATGGATGTTGCAAAAAATAATGAATACAAAGCTCTATTTGGAGAAAAAGCTTCCCAAATTTTAACAGTGTACGAACATAAACATGACCATGTTCATTCTGAAGAGGGCGAAATAAAAAAAAATTAATATGTTTGATGATTTTTTTGTAAGAGCATTATTTGCAGGAATAGGAATTGCATTTGTAACAGGACCATTAGGTTGTTTTGTAGTATGGAGAAGATTATCTTATTTTGGTGATACATTAGCTCATTCAGCGCTTCTTGGAGTGACAATGGCATATACTTTAGATTTAAATATAGCTATTTCAGTGTTTTTAATTTCTTCAGTAATCGCATTAATTTTAATTCAACTGCAGAAAAAAACTAATTTACCTGGGGATGCTTTGCTTGGTCTTTTAGCACATTCCTCATTAGCTGTTGGATTAGTAGTTATTGGTTTTTTAACATTTATTCGTTTTGATATTATGGGTCTACTATTTGGCGATATATTAGCTGTAACAACTGACGACTTATTAATTATCTGGACCGGTGGAGCATTAATTTTATTAGTTCTAAAATTGATTTGGAAACCATTATTTGCATCAACAGTTAATTATGAATTAGCTGAGGCAGAAGGTTTAAATCCAGATAGAGCGAAAGCTATTTTTACAATTCTTATGGCTGCTGTAATTGCCATATCAATTAAAATGGTAGGGTTATTACTAATTACAGGTATGCTCATTATACCAGCGGCTATGGCTAGAAATATCTCAGATAGTCCACAAAAAATGGTTATATTTTCAATTATTGGTGGATTACTGTCTGTTGTATTAGGTTTGTATTCGTCATTAGAATTTAATACATCTTCAGGACCATCAATAATAGCTGCCTCGTTAGTATTATTCATACTGTCTTTATTTAAAATAAAACAATCGATTAAATTGAAAAACTGATAACATATTGATAAAAATTAAAGATGCAAAAAGAACATAACCTTTCCAAAAATCAAAAAATAATTTTTGACTTAATTGATAAATCTGGTGGACCAATGAAAGCTTATTCAATCCTTTTTAATGTTCAAAAAAAAGGAATTAAAGCGCCACTACAAGTTTACAGGGCATTAGATAAATTAGTTGAAATAGGGAAAATCCATAAGATTGAAAGCAGAAATGCTTTTATTGCGTGTCAAAATTCAAGTTGTCAAATTTCAAAAGCAACAGCTTTTTCAATTTGTGAAAGTTGTGAAAATGTGTCTGAAATAAGTAATTCAAAACTTTCAAAATATTTATCTAATTTTTCAGATGACTCTGGAATGAAATATAGCAAATATAATTTAGAATTTTTTGGTTTATGTAAAAAATGTAAATCAAAATAATGAGCACAGTTTCATTAACTTTAAACGAAATATTTGAACTAGCTAAAAAAACTCTTTTGACAAATGGTTGTGATGATGAAACAGCATCAATTTTGTCAGACTTAATTAGGAACGCTGAAAGAGATGGTTCTGTATCACACGGTTTATTTAGATTACCAGCATACGTTACAGGTCTTAAAGGTGGAAAGATAAATGGAAAAGGGAAACCTGAGATAAAAAAAATATCTCCATCAGTAATTAAAGTTGAAGGAAATAATTGTCTAGCACCTGTTGTTTTAAACAAAGGATTGCCTGAACTAGCAAAAGCAGCAAAAGAAAATGGTGTTGCTGTATTAGCAATAAATAATTCACATCATATGGCTGCTATGTGGCCTGAAACAGAAAAATTAGCAGAAGAAGGTTTGGTTGCATTTGCTTGTACATCTTACAAGCCTGCTGTAGCACCTGCTGGTGCTATAAAACCTTTATTTGGAACAAACCCAATTTCGTTTGCTTGGCCACGTCCTGGTAAAACGCCAGTTGTTTATGATATGGCAACTGCTTCAATGGCGATGGGAGAAGTTCAAGTTGCTAAAAGAGAAGGACACAAAGTTCCACTTGGAACTGGTTTAACTAAAGATGGTAAAGAAACAACTGATCCAGGTGAAATTGCTGATGGTGGAGTTTTATTACCTTTTGGTGGTTACAAAGGATCTGCAATTGCAATGATGGTTGAATTAATGGCAGGAGCATTAGTTGGAGATAATTTTAGTTTTGAAACTGCTGCCAAAGATAATAATGATGGTGGTCCTCCAAGTGGTGGTGAATTTATACTAGCTATTAATCCAGATAAAACATCAGGTACTAATTGGCAAAAACATGCCGAGGAATTTTTTGAAAAAATGAAATCAATGGGTGAAGTAAGATTACCCGGAGAAAGACGTCACAAGAATAGAATTGATACTGGTCCAAGAAATATTAATGAAGAATTAGTTAATAAAATTAAATCTTTAAGCTAAATTAATCTCAATTGGTGTGTGATCAGAAGGCTTTTCTCTCCCACGTGGATCTTTATTAATATTAATATCTTTAATTTGATCAATTATTGAGTTTGATACTAAAAAATGATCAATACGCATTCCATTATTTTTTTGCCAAGCACCTCTCATGTAATCCCAAAATGTATATCCTTCTTTATCTTCATAAAAATGTCTGTAGACGTCATTAAAACCAAGATTAATCATTTCTCTAAATTTTTTTCTTATTTCAAGTCGGTATAATGCGTCATCTTCAAAACTCTTAACATTATAAACATCTTCAGCTGAAGGTATTATATTGAAATCACCTGCTAAAATAATATTTGAATTTTTTTTAGATAATGTTTTTAATTGTTTTATTAATTGATCAAGCCAATTTTTTTTATAATCATATTTTTCTGTATCCACAGGATTACCATTAGGGGTATAAATATTTATTAATTGTATACTTTTTTTCTTATGTTCAAATTCGGCTGAAATTATTCTTGATTGTTTTAACTTATCCTTAATTAAATCTGTTTTGATATTTTTTAATTTATTTTTGGAGATGATCGCTACACCATTATAACTTTTTTGACCAAATACATGACTTTCATAGTCCATTGATGAAAAATCATCATATGGAAAATTAACATCTTCAGTTTTGATTTCCTGCATCATTAAAATATCAGGTTTATATTTTAATAAATAGCTTTTGATATTTTCAATTCTTGCTCTTACTGAGTTAACATTCCAAGATGAAATGAGCATTAAAGTGAGAAAGAAACTCCACAACCACACGAAGATTTGGTTTGTGGATTAGATATTTTAAATTGCTCACCTATAAGTTCAGAAACATAATCAACTTCAGATCCTTTAAGCAAATCAGCTGAAGTTTTATCAATTAAAATATTTTGATAATTTAAATCATCATCTTGTTTTGATTTATCAAATGTAAATTCATATTGAAAACCGGAACATCCTCCACCTTTGATAGCGATTCTAAAGAATGATCCTTTGTCTTTTTTTGATAACAAATTATCTATTTGTTTTAACGCTTTATCCGTAAATTTAATTTCTTTAATCATGTCTGAACACTGATATTACTAATATAATACTTAATTATTTAAATTAAAGGATGAAAAAAGACACTTTGTTAGGAGTATTTAAAAGTAAAGGCAGACTTAATAAAGAAGCTAATTCAAAATACAGATCTCCTTTTCAACGCGACAGAGATCGGATAATCCACAGCGCATCATTTAGAAGATTAAAGCATAAAACCCAAGTATTTGTTAACACAGAAGGGGATCATTTTAGAACCAGAATTACCCATTCAATTGAAGTTGCTCAAATAGCAAGATCAATTGCAAAATATCTAAAATTAAATGAAGATTTAGCTGAAACCTTGAGTCTCGCTCATGATTTAGGTCACACCCCTTTTGGCCATGCAGGAGAGGATGCTTTAGATGAATGTATGGAAAATCATGGAGGTTTCGATCACAATCTTCAGACACTAAGAATAGTAATGTTTTTAGAGAATAAATATTTTAAATTTGCTGGATTAAATTTAACTCTCGAAACTTTAGAAGGACTCTTAAAACATAATGGACCAGTAGATGATCTAAGCATGATCAACAAACTAATTGGATCAAAAGTTTTTAAAAATAAGATTAACTTTAATACGTACCCATCATTAGAAGCTCAAATATCAGCAATATCAGATGATATTGCCTATAATAATCATGATATTCAGGATGGAATAAAAGCTAATTTATTTAAGCTTGAAGAATTAGTAGAATTAGATTTTTTCAAAAATATTTACCAAAGATATAAAAACAAAATAAATAAAAAAAATTATAAAATTGCTATTTACCAAATCATAAGAGACTCAATAGATATTATGATAAGAGATTTACTAAGTAATACAGAAAAAAATATTAAAAAATTTAAAATTAAGTCATTAAAAGATGTGTCAAAATCAAATCAATTAATAGTTTCTTTTTCAGGTAAAATAGAAAATTCAGAACAAGAAATTAGATCATTTTTAAGACATAGAATGTATGACAATAAATCGGTACTTAATAAGAATCAAAGAGGTAAAATGATAATTAAGAAATTATTTAAAATAATTAAATCAAATCCTAGAAAATTTCTTACTAAAGAGCAATTGACTAAAGACAAATATAGAGCTATTTCAGATTTTATATCTGGTATGACAGACAGATACGCAATTAACCTTTATAAAGATAATAAATGAATATTTTTGAATTATATTTAGATAAAATTAAATCTATTATTGTTGAACTTAGTAAAAAAAATCAACTTATCGTTCCAGAAAGTTTCAATGGTATTAATGCGGAAATACCGCCTCCAAAATTTGATTGTGATATTTCAACTAATGTTGCAATGGTTTTATCTAAACTAAATAAAACTTCCCCAATAGAATTGGCAGAAAAACTTGCACCTGAAATAAAAAATAGTGATGATCAAATAGATAAAATATCCATTGCTAAACCTGGTTTCATAAATATTAAATTTAAGCCATCTTTTTGGTCAAACTTTATTAAAGAAATAATTGATAATGCTGAAAAATTTGGAATTAATGAAAAAGAGAAAAAAAATAAATATTTAGTTGAATTTGTATCAGCTAATCCCACAGGACCTTTGCACGTTGGTCACTGTAGAGGAGCTATTCTAGGTGATGTCATATCCAATGTTTTAATATTTAATAAACACAAGGTTACAAAAGAGTATTATGTAAATGATTATGGTAACCAAATTATAAATTTTACAAAATCCGTATACTTTAGAATTAGGGAAGTAAAATATAACGAAACATTTCCTCAAGATAATCCTGATTTGTATCCAGGAGATTACCTTGTCGATTTTGCAAAAAATATAGTTTTGGGTAATTCAGATTTGAATTTTGATGATTATGATGAAATAAGTGATAAGTTAACAGCTTTATCTATAAAACAGGCGCTACTTCTAATTAAAAAGAACCTTAAGAGTTTAGGAATTAATCACGATAATTTTGTTAGTGAGAAAAGTATAGTTTCAAATAACGAGGTAGAGAGTGTAATCAAATTTTTAGAAAAGAATAAATTTGTATACAAAGGAAAGATTAAAGCACCAGCTGGTGAAGATGATAAAAACTGGATAGAACGAGAACAGTTACTTTTTAAATCTACTGATTTTGGTGATGATAAAGATAGAGCATTGCAAAAATCAGATGGAGCTTGGACTTATTTTGCTAGTGATGTTGCCTATCATAAAAACAAAGTTGATCGTAAATTTGATTATTTAATAAATATTCTTGGTGCAGATCATGCCGGATACATCAAAAGAATTTCATCTTCAGTTGAAGCTTTATCAGGAAAAAAAGATAAACTGATTTGTAAAATTAGTCAGCTTGTAAAATTAATTAAAGATAACAAACCATTTAAGATGTCTAAAAGAAAAGGTGATTATATAACAGTTGATGATTTAATTAAAGAAGTAGGAAAAGATGCAACCAGATTTATCATGCTAAACAGAAGTAGTGATGTCGAATTAGATTTTGATTTTGATGCTGTAAAAGAAAAATCAAAAGATAATCCGTTATATTATGTTCAATATTGTTATGCCAGAATCTCATCTGTCTTTAGACATATTGGAAAAGATTTAAATTCAAACATTGAATTAGATGATTTTAGTTTTGAATATTCAAATGATGAGATCAAAATTTTAAAAAAGATTTCAGAATGGCCTAAATGTATCGATGCAGCTAGTTCAAAATTAGAACCACATAGAATACCTGTTTATTTATATGATCTTGCCTCAGAATTTCACTCGTATTGGAATCTTGGTAAACAAAACCCAGAAAAAAGATTTATTAATGATCAAAAAACAGTTTCACCAGATAAATTAATTTTTTTAAAAGCAATATCTAACGTTTTAAAATCTGGAATGGGTATAGTCGGCGTAGATACACCAGATAAAATGTAATGCTAAAAGAAATTAAGTATTTAATCTTTATTGTTGTAATTGTTTTATTTATTTTTTTAACAGGAAGATATTATTTTTCAGATGAAAATAAGAAGAAATCGTACAGATCTTATAAAAATAACAATGAAAAAATTAAATTATATTCAAAAAATTTACCCGTTTTGGAAAACGACACGCAGAATGTAATAGAATACGTTAAGCAAACAAACAAAAAAAAGAAAAAAAAGTTTAATTTTTGGAAACTTTTAGAGAATGATTAAGAATAGAAGAGCCTTTATTGTTGGTTTAAAATCATCTACATTATCAAAGAAAGAAATAATTTTTTTAAAGAAATATAGACCGTGGGGTATAATTTTATTTTCAAGAAACATAAGCTCAATTGAACAATCTAAAAAATTAACTGATAAAATAAAAAAGATATTTAAAGATAAAAAATACCCAATATTAATTGATCAAGAAGGTGGGCGAGTAAATCGATTAAGTAAAATTATTTCATTTGATAATTTGACTTCTGAATATTTTGGTAATTTATTCACAAAAGATAAGAAAAAATTTAATATTATTTATAAATTATTTATCGATAAGACTTCGTATTTGCTTAAATCAATTGGTGTTAATATAAACACAGTTCCTATTTTAGATATTCGAGTTAAAGGAGCTAGCAACATTATTGGTGATAGGTCTTTTTCAAAAAATAAAAAAAATATCTCTAAAATCGGAGATATTTGTATTAATTATTTTCATGAAAATTCGATCGGAACTGTGATGAAACACATACCAGGACATGGATTAGCTAAGGTAGATAGTCATAAATTTACTCCTGTAGTTACCAAAAAGTTAAGTTATTTGAATAAAAATGATTTTTTTCCATTCAAGAAAAAACAAAGCTATTTTGCTATGACAGCGCATGTAATATATCGAAGCATTGATAAGTTAAATACAGCTACACACTCTAAAAAAATTATAAATTTAATTAGAAGTAAAATTGGTTTTAAAAACATTTTAATTTCAGATGATTTATCGATGAAAAGTTTAAAAGATGATTTAAAAACTAATACTATTAAAACG
Organism: uncultured Pelagibacteraceae bacterium; assembly: GCA_902521675.1. GTDB lineage: Bacteria > Pseudomonadota > Alphaproteobacteria > Pelagibacterales > Pelagibacteraceae > Pelagibacter. The sequence continues at coordinate 14,427 of CABYSP010000014.1, read as the reverse complement.
TTTAGTGCAGGTTGTAATCTTGCTCTCCATTGTAATGGCAAATTGTCTGAAATGAAGGTAGTTGGTGATAATTCACCAAAGGTTAGTAATTTCATAATAAAAAAAACATCGCTATTTTATAAAATTTTAAGTTAATATCTGAGCATGACTATTTCTGATTCTGCATTATTTAATGTTGATATAAATAATTATAATGGCCCTTTAGATGTCCTTTTAGATTTAGCAAAAGCTCAAAAAGTAGATCTTGAAGAGATATCAATTACAAAGTTAGCAGATCAGTTTCACGAATATATTACAAAAGAAAAAGATTTAAATTTAGAAATTGCTTCTGAGTATTTATTGATGGCAACTTGGTTAGCTTATTTAAAATCTAAATTATTACTTCCAGGTACTCCTGAGGAAGAATTTAAAGTTCAAGAAGTTGCTGAAAAATTAAAATTACAACTTAAAAAATTAGAATTGATAAGATTGCTTTCTGAACAAATGTTAAAAAGAAAAAGATTAGGAAGAGAAATTCGATCAAGAGGAATGAAAGGAAATATAAGATCTATTTATAGCACAGAATATAATTTAAGTTTATTTGAGCTACTCAAGTCATATTCAACAATTATAATGACCAAAGACTTTCAAAAAATGAATATTCCAAAATTACCTGTCTTTACAGCAGAGGATGGAATTAAAACTATAAGAGAGTTTTTTGGTAAATTAATTGATTGGAAGAAATTAGATGATTTAATTCCTCAAAATTTTAAAAGTGGATCAAAATATAAGCGTACGGGTAAAGCAGGTATATTTGCTGGATCATTAGAATTAGTTAAAGAAGGAAATTTAACTATGAAACAAGATAAATTATTTGATGATATTTATGTGAAAGAAAATAATGATTAAAAAAGAAAAGATTACAAAAGATAATATTGTTAAATTTCCATCTAAGTTAACTGATTTAGAAAAAGAAATTGAAGCAGTTATTTTTGCTGCTGCAGAACCATTAGATATTGATACAATTGAAAGCAAAATTACTAAAAAGGGTAGTGTTGCAAAATCATTAGAGAAGTTACAACAAGAATACTCTCAACGTGGTATTAATTTAGTTTGTATTAAAAATAAGTGGTCGTTTAGAACTTCACCAAACTTGTCTAATATCATGTCACAAGAGAAGACAGTAGAAAAGAAACTTTCTAGAGCTGCAGTGGAGACTTTAGCCATAATCGTTTATCACCAACCTGTTACTAGAGCTGAGATTGAGGAGATAAGAGGTGTTGCATTTGGAACGAATACTCTTGAAATATTAATGGAACTCAACTGGGTGAAACCAGGAGGTCGTAAAGATGTACCAGGTAGACCAATTCAGTATGTTACAACTGATGAATTTTTAAGTCATTTCAATCTTCAAAAATTATCTGATTTACCTACAATTGATGAATTAGGTGCTGCTGGATTAATTGACAGTTCTAGTGTTGATAATGCAATTTTTGGAACTGGAAAATTCTATAAAGAAAAACAAGAAGAAAAAAAAGAAGATATTTATTCTAATATTGATGAGATGTTAAACAGCACTCTTGATACAGAAGAGAAAGATTAACAAAAAAGTAACTTTTAAATTAAGCATAAAAAGGTTATAAGTTTTTCATGAGCATAGGAATTTGGCAAATAGCAATTGTAGTTATATTAGTAGTCTTATTATTTGGACGAGGTAAAATCTCCAGTCTGATGGGTGATGTAGCTAAGGGAATTAAAAGTTTCAAAAAAGGAATGGCGTCAGATGTTACTGACGATACAGAGCCAAAAAATATATCCGACGAAAATAAAGACTCAGAAAACAAAGATTAAATCACATGCCTACTATTGGTTGGTTTGAGATATTAATTGTAGTTGGTATTGCAATTATTGTTCTTGGTCCAAAAGACTTTCCAATCATGTTAAAGAAAGCAGGTTCTTGGATAGGGACTGCAAAAAGATATGTGAGCAATATTCAAAATGAAGTTTCAAATTTAGAAATTGATCAAGAAAAAATTGATAATGAAATAAAAAAAGAAACAAAAAAAGATGAGCAATGAAGAAAATGAAGGTGGATTTGTTAGCCATCTAACAGAACTAAGAAAAAGATTAATACATAGTTTTATATTTCTAATAATCTTTTTTGTTATTTGTTACATATTTGCTGAACACATATACGGTTTTTTAGTTGATCCATTTGCTCAAGCTGTAAAAGATGATGGGTCTGACAGAAGGCTTATTTTTACAGCCTTACAAGAAACTTTTTTAACCTATATTAAAGTATCTTTTTTCACAGCTTTTTTTGTAACCTGTCCATTTATTCTAATGCAAATATGGAAATTTATTGCACCAGGGTTATATAAACATGAAAAAGTTGCCATACTTCCATATCTTGTACTAACACCAATCCTTTTCTTTTTGGGAGGTATGCTTGTTTATTATTTGATAATGCCTCTAGCTATTAAATTCTTTTTATCATTTGAAAGCTCTGGGATGTCTACAGGTTTACCAATTCAATTAGAAGCCAAAGTAAATGAATACTTGTCACTTGTTATGAAGTTAATTTTTGCATTTGGAATAAGCTTCCAACTTCCTATTGTCTTAAGTTTGTTAGCAAGAATAGGTGTTGTTGATAGTCAATTTTTAAAAGAGAGAAGAAAATATGTAGTAGTAATTATATTTGCTGCCGCTGCATTACTTACACCACCCGATCCAATTACTCAAATAGGTTTAGCTATTCCTTTATTAATTTTATATGAATTATCTATATTTTCAGTAAAATTTATAGAAAACAAAAATTTAGAAAAGACTGATGCATAATTTAAAAGAAATTAGAAAAGATTTTTCAAAGTTTGAAAAAGATCTTGAAAAACGTTCAGTTAAAATTGATTTTAAAAATTTAAAAAAACTTGATGAGATAAATAGAGATTTAATTCAAAAAAAAGAAAATTTAGAAAAAGAAAAAAAAGATATTTCTAAATCTAAAGATGAAAGCTTATTCAAAAAATCTAAAGAAATATCTGCAGAACTAGATAAGATTTCTGAGCAACAAAAAAATGCTAAAACTGAAATAGATAATATTTTATCAAGTATACCAAACATACCTCATCAGGATGTTCCAAATGGAAAAGATGAAAATGACAATGTGGAAGTTTTAAAAGCTGGAAAAGTTCCAGAGTTTGATTTTAAACCCAAATCACATTACGAACTTGGGGAAAATTTAGGCATGCTTGATTTTGATCTTGCAACAAAAACAACCGGATCAAGATTTGTATTTGTTAAAAAAGAGTTAGCATTACTGGAACGAGCGTTATCTAACTTTATGTTAGATACTCACATTGTTCAAAATGACTACCAGGAAATCTCGCCTCCATTGATAGCCTCTGACAATACAATGTATGGAACTGGACAATTACCAAAATTTGAAAACGATCAATTTGAAATAAAATTTGATGAAGGATCTGATAGAAAATTTTTGATACCAACCGCTGAAGTAATTTTAACAAACATTGTTAAAGATAAAATTGTTGAACAAAAAGATTTACCAATGAGATTTGTTGCCTCAACACCTTGTTTTAGAAAAGAAGCCGGCAGTTATGGAAAAGATACAAAAGGAATGATTAGACAACATCAATTTTATAAAGTTGAGATGGTTAGTATTGTAGAAAAAGAAAATTGCCTTGAAGAATTAGAGCGAATGACAAACTGTGCAACAGACATATTAGATAAGTTAGAATTACCATATAGAAAAGTAATTTTATGCTCTGGGGATATGGGTTTCAGTGCTGAAAAAACCTATGATATTGAAGTTTGGCTACCATCAGAAAACAAGTATCGCGAAATATCATCATGCTCTTCTTGCTCAACATTTCAGGCCCAAAGAATGAAATCAAGATATAAAAACAAAAACAAGGAAACTGTTTTTGTTGGAACATTAAATGGAAGTGGTTTAGCTGTGGGCAGAACTTTAATTGCTGTACTAGAAAACTATCAACAAAAAGATGGTTCGATTATTGTTCCTAATGTACTGCGACCGTATATGAATAATTTGGAATTGATTTCAGTTAAATAAAGTTGTTTTAATTACACAGATAGTATAAGTATTCACATAATTTATAAGGAGATTTATGGAAGGCTCAGGAATAGGACAATTTATACCGTTAATTTTAATTTTTGTTATTTTTTATTTTTTCTTAATCAGACCACAGCAAAAAAAAGTTAAAGAGCACAAAGCAATGGTTGAAAGTCTTAAGAGAGGTGACAAGGTTGTTACTTCTGGTGGAATTACAGGTACTGTGGAGAGACTTATTGACAATGATAAAGTTGAAGTAGAAATTGCTGAAAACGTAAAAGTTGAGATAGTTAAATCAACTGGTATTCAAAGTCTTGTTAATACAAATACTCAAGAAGTTAAAAAATAATTATTTTTAGTTAAGTGCTTTATTTCTCTAAGTTAAGAATTTTATTTATAATTCTTTTTTCAGTTTTATTTATTTTAATTGCTTCATCTAATCTTTTTAAATTTGATGATAATTTTTTTGACAAAAAAATTAATCTAGGATTAGACCTTCAGGGTGGATCGTATCTATTACTTGAAATTGATAATGAACCTGTAATTGAACAAAAATTACAAAACTTAACAACAACAATTAGAAATTACTTCAAAGAAAAAAATATTAAAATTAACAATATAAAAATAGATAATCAGAATATTTTTTTTAATGTAATTGATAATGATAAGCAGTCTGTATTAGATGTTTTTCAGGACGAAAATAGTGACCTCAACCCCTATTACCCAAGATTTAAATCACATCAGTTAGAAATTGAAGATACAGGGTTAAATTTAAAAGTTAATTTTTCAAGACAAGGTTTAATTAAACTTAAAACTTCTTCTCAAGACCAAGCTATAGAAATAGTTAGAAGAAGGGTAGATGAGGTTGGAACTAATGAGCCCAACATACTTAAAAGAGGAAATAACCGAATTTTAGTAGAGTTACCTGGATTAGATGATCCGATGAGAATAAAATCATTACTTGGTAAAACTGCAAACCTTACTTTTCGATTTGTATCAAATGACGAAAATGATCGTTTTGGAGTTGAAAAGTTAAAATTTGAAAATGGTCTAGAAGAAGCCACAGTTAGTAAAAGAATTATAATAAGCGGTGAAAACTTACTTGATGCTCAACCAAAAATGGATACTCAAACTAACCAAACAATTGTTTCATTTACTTTAGATAGGGTAGGCGCAAAAAGGTTTGGTAAGGCAACTTCAACTGGTATTGGAAAGCAATTAGCAATTGTCTTAGATGGTAAAATTATTAGTGCCCCTGTAGTTAGAGACACGATTGCCAGTGGTTCTGGTCAAATAAGTGGTGGCTTTACTTTTCAAACAGCAACTGATCTAGCTTTATTATTAAGATCAGGAGCATTACCAGCACCATTAGAAATAATTGAAGAGAGAACGGTTGGACCAGATCTTGGACAAGACTCAATTAATGCAGGAATGATTGCCTTAGCAATAGGTTTTATGTTGGTGATAATTTTTATGTTTGTTAAATATAAAATTTTTGGATTAATTACCAATGTGACTCTAATAGTTAATTTATTTATACTCTTAGGTGTTTTAACTTTATTTGAGGCCACTTTAACTTTGCCTGGTATTGCAGGAATTATTCTAACCGTAGGTATGGCAGTAGATGCAAATGTTTTAATTTTTGAGAGAATTAAAGAGGAACTAAAAGATGAGACTAATAATATTTTAGCTTTTGATGGTGGCTATACTAAATCAAGAACAGCAATTTTAGATGCTAATATTACTACATTGTTAGCAGCAATTATTTTATTTTTCATGGGCTCAGGTCCAGTTAAAGGTTTTGCTGTAACCTTAGGAGTTGGAATATTTACAACATTATTTTCAGTTTATTTTATAGCAAGATTATTCACTAGTATTTATGTATCAAGAAATAAAAATAAGGAAAAATTAATTTAATGATTGCTTTTAATAAATATTATAATCACTTTAATTTACTATCATCAGTTTTGATTGTTGTTTCATTGTTATTGTTAATATTTAAAGGGCTTAATTTTGGGATAGACTTCAAAGGTGGTACATTAATTGAATTAAGAGCCTCAGACTCAAAAATAAATGTTAGTTCATTAAGAGATAGATTTAATCAAATGGACTTAGGAGATGTTTCAGTAAAGAAATTTGGTAATGATACTGATTTTTTAGTGAAATTTGAAAATAAAGACAATAAGAAGAACATCATTGAAGAAATTAAAGCTAACTTAGATAAATCTTTTGGAAACAATTATGATTTTAGAAGAGTTGAAAATGTTGGTCCAAAAGTTAGTGCTGAATTATTAAAGTCAGGGGTAATAGCAATATCTTTGTCATTAGCATTAATGCTGATTTACATTTGGATTAGATTTGAATGGCAATTTAGTCTAGGCGCAATTCTAGCTTTATTTCATGATGTAATTGTAACTCTGGGAGTTTTTTCATTATTTAGTTTAGAAATAAACTTATCAATTATAGCAGCTGTATTAACAATAGTGGGATACTCCATGAATGACACAGTGGTCATTTTCGATCGTGTAAGAGAAAATTTAAGAAAATATTCAGATATTAAAATTTTTGAATTAACAAATATTTCAATTAATGAAACATTATCAAGAACAATCATAACATCTGCAACTACTTTACTAGCTTTATTAGCTATATATTTTTTTGGTGGAGAGATACTTAGAGGATTTTCACTTGCCATGATATTAGGTGTTGTTTTTGGAACTTATTCCTCAATTTATATAGCGAATACTGTTTTAGTAAGATTAAGAGTTTCTCAAAAAACAGTTTTGAGAGAAGACGACCAAAATAAGTTGAATTAATCATTAAATTTTTTAAAATTTCAATATATTATTTCAAAGTATTATAATTATTATATGAATATAAGGCTTTGGAAACCATCCAATAAAACAAAAAAAAAATCAAATTTATTTAAATTTGAAAAATTTATATCTAAAAGATTTAATATAAATTTTAATGAAAATTTCAAAAAAATTCATGATTGGTCAGTTAAAAACCAAAGTGATTTTTGGAGTAGTGTGTGGGATTTCTCAGAAGTTAAAGGTATTAAAAGAAACACTAAAGTCAAAAAAACAAAAAAATTTTATAAAAATATTTTTTTACCAAATTCAAGATTAAATTTTTGTGAAAATTTACTTTCAAAAAATACAAATGAGAAAGCAATTACTTTTATTAGTGAAAATGGTTATCGTGAAATACGAAATTGGAATGAATTAAATAAAAATGTAAAAAACATTTCAAATAATCTTAAAAAATTAAGTATTAAGCCAAAAGATAGAATAGCAGCTTATATGCCTAATATAACTGAAACAGTAGAGGCTTTTTTGGGCACTGTTGCTATTGGAGCCATATGGTCATCTTGTTCACCTGATTTTGGGATTAATGGTGTTATAGAGAGATTTTCTCAAATTAAACCTAAAATTTTGATTGTTACTAATCAATATTTTTACAATGGAAAAAAAATTAATATTTTAGAGAGAATTCCTGAAATAATAAAAAAAATTCCTTCTATTAAGCATTTAATTATATCTATTTACCCAGGTCAACCAAATTTAAAAAAACTTCCAAAATACAGAAATATCAAAACGCATTATTGGAGTAATATTATTCAGGAAAATTTTTCAAAATTTAAATTTCATAAATTTGATTTTGAACATGATTTAGCAATTCTTTATTCAAGCGGTACCACAGGTAAACCTAAGTGTATTTGCCATAAAAATGGTGGTGTATTAGTTCAGCATTTAAAAGAACATCAATTGCATTGTGATATTAAAGAAAATGATAATGTTTTTTATTTTACAACATGTGGATGGATGATGTGGAATTGGCTAATTTCAGTTCTAGCCTCGAAAGCATCAATCGTATTGTTCGATGGTTTCCCAATGTATAAACGTGATGATCTCCTTTTAAAAATAGCTAATAAAGAAAATATAACCTTATTTGGAGTTAGTGCCAAATATGTTGATGCATTAAGAAAAACAAGAAAAAATTTTAAAAAAGTTTACGAGTTAAAAAAACTTAGAACTATTTGTTCAACTGGATCTCCATTATCAGCAGATTGTTTTAAATATGTATACAAGAATATTAAAAAAAATGTTCATTTAGCATCTATTTCTGGAGGTACAGATATTGTCTCTTGTTTTGTTTTGGGAAATTTATACCAATCTGTACATGCAGGAGAAATACAAAGTAAAGGTTTAGGTATGGATGTACGAGTATTTAATGAAAAAGGAAAATCAATTTTAAATCAAAAAGGTGAATTGGTTTGTATTAATCCTTTTCCCTCAATGCCTTCAAGATTTTGGAATGATCATAAAGATACAAAATTTAAAAAAGCTTATTTTAATAAATATAGAAATATATGGCACCATGGTGATTATGCTCAAATAACAAATAATAATGGAATAATAATATCAGGAAGATCTGATACAACTTTAAATCCCGGTGGAGTAAGGCTTGGTACTGCCGAAATTTACTCTGAGGTAGAGCGGTTTAAAGAAATTAAGGAGTCTTTAGTTGTTGGACAATCTTGGGATAACGATGTTCGTATAATTTTATTTGTAATTTTAAATTCAAAGTATCAACTTAATGATAGCTTATTAAAAAAAATAAAATTACAAATTAAAAAACATGCATCACCTAGACATGTGCCAAGAAAAATAATTCAAATAAACGATATACCAAGAACTAAAAGTGGTAAAATTGTTGAATTAGCTGTCAAAAATATAATTGAGGGAAATTCAATAAAAAACAAAGAAGCTTTGGCTAATCCAGAAAGTTTAAATCAGTTTAAAGATATTAAGGAGTTACAATATTAATTTTTAATATAAGTTTTGTGCTATTACCATTGTAAGTAACATTGGTAATGACAATAAAGTATTTGTTCTTGAAAATAACATCGCTGTTTTTGCTGACTTTGCTTTTGTATCGGGATCACTTTCAACAATTCCTAATGCTCTTTTCTGATTTGGCCAAATTACAAACCATACATTAAAAGCCATTATAATTCCTAGCCACATACCTATACCTATTGCAGTATGTTTTGGTACACCTGAACCAATACTTAAAGTCATTGCATCATGAAGATATCCATTAAGAAGAGCTAAAATTAAACCTGAAAGAACAGTTAACGCAGCAGCCCATCTAAAGTAAAATAATGCTGCAGGTGCTATTACTTTACCGATAGCTGGCTTTTGTTCATCTGGAATTTTTCCCATATTTGGAATTTGAACAAAATTGAAATACCACAACAACCCAATCCACATAATTGCAACAATCACATGTATGTATCTAAACAACCAGCTCCAGAATAATGTATCAATAGCTATTCCATCATTTAAATAAAATAATCCTAAAAACAATATTATTGCTAAAGCAAGAGATGTATGAATTGTTTTTGACAACGATGATAATAAATTACTCATGATTCTTATAATTATACACTAATTTTTAAATATTTTTAAGTTGTTAAATCTAAGCTAAAAGGGGTTTCAAAAATTGACCAGTATAACTTCCCTTTACTTTGCATACTTCTTCAGGTTTTCCTTCGGCGACAATATTACCACCCTTTACACCGCCTTCAGGACCCATATCAACAATGTAGTCGGCTGTTTTAATTACATCTAAATTATGCTCAATAACAACAACTGTATTTCCAAGTTTAACAAAAGTATGAAGAATTTCTAAAAGTTTCTTAATATCATGTTGATGTAAACCTGTAGTTGGTTCATCTAATATATACATTGTTCTTCCTGTAGATCTTTTTGAAAGTTCTTTGGCAAGCTTAATTCGTTGTGCTTCACCTCCTGATAGAGTAGTTGCTTGCTGACCAATTTTTATATAACCTAATCCAACTTTTTTAAGAGTTAACAATTTTGTTTTTATATTAGATATATTTTCAAAATACTCGCATCCTTCATCAACTGACATATCTAAAACATCTGCAATACTTTTACCTTTAAATTTGATTTCCAAAGTTTCTCTGTTGTACCTAGTTCCTTTACACTCATCGCATTGTATATAAACATCAGGTAAAAAATGCATTTCATATGTAATTACACCATCACCCTCACAAGCCTCACATCTACCACCTTTAACATTGAAAGAAAATCTTCCTGGTTTATATCCTCTTGTTTTGGACTCTGGCAGACTTGTAAACCAATCTCTAATAGGCCCAAAGGCTCCTGTATATGTTGCTGGATTAGATCTAGGTGTTCTTCCAATAGGAGACTGGTCAATATCAATTATTTTATCAATCAATTCTACTCCCTTGTAACCTTTAAATGATTGGGGTGCTTTTCTTGCTTTATTATTTAAAGTTAAATTTAAGGCATGAAATAGAGTTTGTAATATTAGAGTAGATTTTCCACTACCTGATACACCAGTAACACAGGTAAACGTTCCAGTTGGAATTTTAAGATTTACATTATTTAAATTATTTCCACTTGCACCATTGATTTCTACAAATCTTCCATTTTTAGCTAAACGTCGTGATTTTGGAATTTCAATTGTTTTTTTATTTGCGAGATACTGACCTGTGATACTATTTTTATCTTTTTTTAAATCTTCATACGAACCTTGTGCCGTTATCTGACCCCCATTACTTCCAGCTTCAGGACCAAGATCAATAATGTGATCTGCATTTTCCATTGTTTCTGTGTCATGCTCAACAACAATGACTGTATTACCAAGATCTCGCAATCTTTTTAATGCATTAATTAGTTTAACGTTATCTTTTTGATGTAATCCAATTGAAGGCTCATCTAAAACATATAATACACCTGTTAAACCAGATCCAATTTGTGAAGCCAATCTTATTCTTTGAGCCTCACCACCAGATAAAGTTCCAGATTCTCTGGATAATGTTAAATAATCTAAACCAACGTTTAGAAGAAAATTTAATCTTTCATTTATTTCTTTTAAAACATGTTCAGCAATTTTAAATTGTCTTTTATCAAGATTATTTTCTAAATTTTTAAACCATTCCGCAGCATCTAAAATTGATTTTTTTGTTACTTCACTAATATTAAGATCATTGATTTTAACACATAAAGCTTCTTCTTTTAATCTGTCACCATTACATGCTTCACATGCAGTATCAGATTGATATTCAGCTATAGCTTCTCTTTTCCATTCGCTATCAGACTCTAAAAATCTTCGCTCAAGATTATTAATCACACCCTCAAAAGTTTTTTTGTAAGAATATTTCTCGTATCCATCATCATAATTAAATTTAATTTCTTCCTCATCTGATCCATAAAGAATAATATCTTTTATTTTTTTGGGTAATTTTTTCCATTTTTCATCTAAAGAAAAACCATAATGTTTTGATAAAGATGCTAAAGTTTGAGCATAATATAATGTGGTAGATTTTGACCAAGGTTCAATTGCTCCATCAGCTAAACTTTTTCTTTCATCAGGAATTACTAAATTTGGATCTACGTTTAATTTCATTCCGATACCCTCACACTCTTCACAAGCTCCATAGGGACTGTTAAATGAAAAAAGTCTTGGTTCAATTTCCTCAATTGTAAATCCACTCTCAGGACAAGCAAACTTTGTAGAGTAAATTAATTTTTCAATTTTTCTAAATTTCTGAGGAAGTGTCTCATCTTCATATTCTACAAAAACTAAACCGTTAGCTAAATTTACAGCTGTTTCAATACTTTCAGCCAATCTATTTCCTAGTTTTGAATTTAAAACTATTCTATCAACCAGGATTGAAATATCATGTTTAAGTTTTTTATCTAGATTAGGTGATTTTTCTATATCATATAAAACATTATCAATTTTAATTTTTCGAAATCCTCTTCTCTTGTAGCTTAAAATATCTTTTCTATATTCACCTTTACGACCTCTTACCACTGGAGCGTAAATATATATTGTTGATTTTTTTGGTAATTTTTTAACTAAATCTACTATTTGTGTAATTGTTTGAGAGGTTATTGGCTTACCTGTAAACGGTGAGTAGGGGATACCTGCTCTAGCATATAATACCCTCATGTAATCATAAATTTCAGTAACAGTTGCGACAGTAGATCTTGGATTTTTTGATGTATTTTTTTGTTCTATTGCAATAGCTGGACTTAACCCTTCAATTAAATCAACATTTGGTTTTTTCATTTTATCTAAAAACTGACGAGCATAGGCAGATAAACTCTCCACATACCTTCTCTGACCCTCTGCATAGATAGTATCAAAAGCTAAAGATGATTTTCCTGACCCAGATAGACCCGTTATGACCACAAATTTGTCTTTTGGAATCTCTACAGTAACATTCTTCAAATTATGTTCTTTAGCGCCCTTAATAACTATCTTTTTCATCATAATTTTAGTTGCTTTGAGTTAATAAAATTAATATTCAGAAGAATTGTGGTATAATTCTAATTAACTAATTTAACAAATATTAAATATTATGGCTGGAAGTTTAAATAAAGTATTATTAATTGGTCGTTTGGGCGCAGATCCTGAGATTAAGCAAATGGTAAATGGTAAAAGTGTAGCCAGATTAAGCCTTGCAACAAGTCAATCTTGGAAAGATAAAAACACAGGTGAAAGAAAAGAAAAAACTGAGTGGCACCGTATAGTTGTATTTAACGAAGGTTTAGTAAATGTTGTTCAACAATACTTGAAAAAAGGAGCTCAAGTTTATGTTGAGGGACAACTTACAACAAGAAAATGGAAAGATGAACAATCGGGACAAGACAAATATTCAACTGAAATAGTTATACAAGGATATAATTCTTCACTTACGATGTTGGGTGGGGGAAATTCTGGTGCTGGAATTCAAAATGACACAACTCAACAAAATAACATTGAGGATTCTTCACAAGTGTCAGATATGGATGATGAAATTCCATTTTAACTTCTATGAAAAATACTGAAGAGTTTAAAGATAAAAATATAAAATTAATCTCAATGCATGATGAGATGAGCTCATCATATCTTTCTTATGCAATGAGTGTTATTGTAAGTCGTGCACTTCCTGATGTCAGAGATGGGTTAAAACCTGTTCATAGAAGAATTTTGTATGCAATGTACAAAGGTGGATACGATTGGTCTAAACAATTTAGAAAATCTGCAAGAATAGTAGGAGATGTTATCGGTAAATATCACCCTCATGGTGATCAGTCTGTTTATGATGCATTGGTTAGAATGGTGCAAGATTTCTCTATGAGTCTACCTTTGATTCAAGGTCAAGGAAATTTTGGTTCTATAGATGGTGATCCTGCTGCTGCAATGAGATACACTGAAACTCGTTTGTCGAAAGTTTCTCAATATTTAATTGATGATATTGAAAAAAATACAATTTCTTTCAAAAGCAATTATGATGAAACCGAAAAAGAACCTAGTGTTTTACCAGCACAGTTTCCAAATTTATTAGTAAATGGGGCTGGCGGTATTGCTGTTGGTATGGCAACAAGTATACCTCCACATAATTTAGGTGAAATTATAAATGGTACTTTGGCTTTAATAGATAATAAAGATATTAAAATTAAAGAATTGATGAAACATATACCTGGTCCAGATTTTCCAACTGGTGGTGTAATTATAGGTAAAGATATAATTAAACAAGGATATAATAATGGAAGAGGATCTTTTAAGATTAGGGGTGAAATTTCAATTGAACAACAAAAAAATGGACGTGAAAGACTTGTGATAACTTCTATACCTTATCAAGTTAATAAATCTGTTTTAAATGAAAGGATTGCTCAATTAGTAAGAGAAAAAAAGATTGAAGGAATAAGAGATATTAGAGACGAGTCTAACAGAGAAGGCATTAGGGTAGCAATAGATTTAAGAAACGGAGTAGAACCAGAAACTATTAAGAGACAATTATATAAAAATACTCAAATAGAGAGTTCATTTGGTTTTAATACTTTAGCTATTGTTGAAGGAAAACCACAAACTTGCACACTAAAAGATTTTTTATCTAATTTTTTAACTTTTAGAGAAGATGTTGTAATTAAAAAAACTAAATTTGATCTTCAAAAAGCAGAGGAACGAGCTCATATACTAATAGGACTATCTGTTTCAGTTGAAAATTTAGATAAAATAATAAAAATTATTCGCTCATCTAAAACACCTGATGATGCTAAAATATCTATCTTAAAAACTAAATGGAAAATAAATAAATCTCAAAAATTAATTTCTTTGGTAGAGGGAAAAAAGGTTAAAAATCTTTATTCTTTATCTGAACCTCAAGTTTTAGCTATTTTAGAATTAAGACTTCAAAAATTAACTGCATTAGGAATAAATGAAATTGAAGTCGAAATTAAAAAATTATCTGAACTTATCACTAAATATAAAAAGATTATTTCTTCAAAAAAAGAACTTTTAAAAGT